>JAADIC010000308.1 GCA_013151535.1 Alphaproteobacteria bacterium
ATTCTATCTGCATCGGGATTTGGCGAAGCCCTATCATCTTGACTATGTGTTTTGCGGTATCGAGCGCGCGGCAAAGATCGAAATCGGCACGCCCGATGATTGGATTTCGAGCAGCGACCACATGCCCTTGATTGCGGATTTTTAGCATGCCGAGAAAACACGCCGTGCGATGCTGGCGAGGATCAGGAATATCAGCGCTGCCACGACAATTGTTGGACCAACGGGAGTTGCAAGTTGCGTTGCGCCAAACAATCCTGCCACTGCCGCCATTCCACCCAACGCTGCCGCAAGAAACACCATCCGCTCGGGCGTTTTTGCGCCAAGCCTTGCCGCTACAGCCGGAATTATCAGAAGTGCGGTGATTAGCAAAGCCCCCACCACCTGAATGGCCACAGCCACCAGCAGGGCCAGCGCCACCGTGAAAAAAATCGCTTCGTGATCGGGATTTTGCCCCTTCGCAAGCGCCATGTCACGGTCAAGCGAGGCCATCAGCAACCGCTGCCAGCGCCATGCAACCAAGCCCAGTGCCAGCGCGCCGCCTGCCCCGATAATCGCCACGTCGCGCCAGTCAACACTGGCGATATCCCCGATCAGATAGCTTTCCAGATCAATATCGACAGGGCCGCCCAGCAAAGCCACGGCCACCAGACCCAACGACAGCGACGAATGGGCCGCGACCCCAAGCAGCGTGTTTGTGTGGTGAAAACGCCCGCTCGAGGTCAGAACCAGCGCCGCGATACCCAGCGCACAGATCAGAACACCCAGAAAAATCGGCAGGTTCAACGCCAGCGCAAAGGCCACGCCCAGAAGTGCCGCATGGGATATCGTATCGCCGAAATAGACCATGCGCCGCCACAGCACCACCGCACCAAGCGGCCCGGCTGCAACCGCAACCCCGATGGCCGCAAGGGCAGAACGCAACAGAACCTCATCCATGCTCGTGCCCTTCATGGTCGTGCTCATGCCGGTACAGCGCCAACGCACCTTCGGTGCCGTAGCCGAACAATTCGCGATATTCCGGCGCTTCGGACACGATGGTGGGCGAGCCTTCACAGCAGATATGCCGGTTCAGGCAGATCACCCGATCCGACGCGCTCATCACCACATGCAAATCATGGCTGACCATCAGAACCGCGCAACCGAACTCCCGCCGCATCCGTTCAATTAGGCGATAAAACCCGGCAACAGCGGGCTGATCCAGCCCCTGCGCGGCCTCGTCCAGCACCAGAAGATCAGGCGCGCCGTTCATCGCATTGGCCAGCAACACCCGCTGCAATTGGCCGCCTGACAGGCTGGATAATTGCTGCCCCGTGATCTGCACCAATCCAAACCGTTCGACAATTTCCGCAATTTCTGCGGGCTTTGCGGAGCCAAGTTTCAGAAATCGCAATACCGTCATCGGAAAGATATGATCCAGTTGCAACCGTTGCGGAACATAACCGATGCGCAATCCGACCCGCCGTTGCATGCGGCCCTGACTTGGCTTAAGCGCCCCGATCAGGATTTTCAGGAACGAGGATTTTCCCGACCCGTTCGGCCCGACAATGGTCACGATCTCGGCCTCGGAAATCGAGAAGCTCACATCGTGCAAAACCTCGCGCCCGTCCAGCCGAAGGCCCACCCCCTTGGTTGACATCAAAATACTGCTCATGTGCCCGCCTGACAGGTTGGGCAGGTTCCGGTCACTTCGACCATGCGAGACACAACCGCGAACCCCAGATCGGCCGCCGCCCGGTCGATTTCCCGGCCAATGGGCTGCAACGGGGTTTCGGCCACCTTCCGGCAGTTTTGGCAAATCAGAAACATCGGTTCATGCGCAGCGTCAGGCTGGCAGCAGGCGGCAAAGGCATTCAGACGCTCCAGTTTATGGGCAAACCCGTTGCCCACCAGAAACTCAAGCGCACGGTAAACCACCGGCGGTTGCGAACCGAGATTATCCTCTTTCAGGCGCGCAAGAATGTCATAAGCGCCCAGCGCCTTGTGGCTTTCCAGCAAAATTTCCAGAACCCGCGCACGCACCGGCGTCAGGCGAAGACCTTGGGCCTTGCAAAAGGCGCGCGCTTCTTTCATGCCGCTGGAGCGACAGGAACGATGGTTGTGTTTCTGAAAAATATTTGGATCTGGTGGTTGGGGCATGGCTTGTGCCTGTGTTGTTATAACATTACATTACCTAACCGATCAAAAAGGTCAGGCGCAAGCCCTTTTCAGGCCTTGCGAAACACCACAACCAGTGCCACATCGCTTTTACGCTCGGCCAGCCCCTTTTCACCGTAAGTCCGCCGCTCGAGGATTTCAAACCCGTGCAAATGCGGGGCAAGCTGATCGAATTTCCGGTCAAACCCGTATTCGGTGAACGCCTCGGAATTCACTCCAAGCACAATCTGCGCGCCCGGTCTGGCCACGCGCAGCAGTTCGTCAAGCGCGTCTGGCCCCACATGGCCATGGGTGAACGTACCGGCGCTGATGACCCCGCCATAAGCACCATCTGCAAGCGTCAGTTTTTGGGTCAAATCGGCGGAAATCACCTGCCGGTAACACCCCTTGCCCATGGCCACCGCCAGCATTTCCTGTGAGATATCCAGCCCGTCCACCTGCCAGTCACCAAGCCCCGCCAAAGCCGCGCCCACCAGCCCTGTGCCCGCACCTACATCCAAAACCGGACCATTGGCACCGGTCGCCCGCTCCGCAAAGACATCAGCCACAACCTGCGGCGCAAGGTAATCCATCCTAGCGGCGAAACTTTCGTCATAGGTTTCGGCCCAGTCGCGGTAAAGCTCGACTGAATCCTGCGGCGTCCTGATCGCATAGGCGCGTTTCAAATCCAGCTTGTCATCCGCCATGATCCACCCTCCGTGACATGCAAACAGTCAGACAGGTTCAGCGCCGCTTTTCAACAAAAATCAGCCCCCTCGGCCACCGCCCCTCTTGCAAGTCCCGCCAGTGTTTCGCACCATGGCGAAAAGCCGGAACAGGACAATATGATGCGCGAATTCGACCTTCCAGAAATGGCGGCCCTTTTGAAACAGGTTTTCGCCCCCTGGGTGCAAGAGTTGATGATAAAACCCCGCACCGTAACTACGACAGGTGCCGCGTTCCTTGTGCCGCAAAACCCGCGCCTTGTGCGCACGGGTGGTGACGGGCCTGCGGTGGTCTGCGGGCAGGCCGTGGCGGCGATTGCCGATACCGCTTCGGTTTTGACGCTGTCGGCCCTCAATGGCCGGTTTCGCAATTGCACCACGGTCGATCTGACCACTCATTTCATGCGCCCGATGATGCTGGGCGATATCGAGGTCAGGATCGAGGCCTTGTCAAACGGTCGCCGTTTGGCCGTTACCCGATCCGAATTGCGCAGCGTAGGGTCCGACAAGTTGGCGGCCACAGCCACCTGCTCTTTCGCCTATCTGGAAGATTAGCGCTGATAGGCGACCATGGTCAGCAACTCGTATTCCGCCACCTGTTCGTCGTCCTGATTGAACAGAGTCACGTTCCAGCGCACCTCACCATACTCATCCGTGCGCCGGGTTTTGCGTTTGACGCTCAGGCGGGCGCGGATTTCTTCATCCGGCGATACCGGCTTTTGGAAGCTCAGGCTGTTCAGGCCGGCCAGTATTAGCCAGAACCGGCCCAGGATTAGGCTCCACAAACAGACCCGCCGCGAAACTAAGCAGTAGGTAGCCATGCGCCACACGCCCGGGGAAAAACGGGTTCGCTTTGGCGGCGTCTTCATCCATATGGGCGTAAAAATTATCGCCGGTAAACTCGGCGAAATGCTCGATATCTTCCAGCGTCACCGCGCGCGGGGCGGTGGTAATGGTCTCGCCGATTTGCAGTTCTTCAAAGGTTCGAGTGAACGGATGGGCGGGCGGCGTGATTTCCGCCGCGCCCTTGATCCAAGTTCCACTGATCGCGGTCAGAATATCGGGACTGCCCTGAATGGCGGTGCGCTGCATGAAATGCATGACACCGCGAATGCCGCCCAACTCCTCGCCACCACCAGCCCGACCGGGACCACCATGCACCATATGCGGCAAAGGCGCGCCGTGGCCGGTGGCCTCGGCCATGCTGTCGCGATTGTTGAAATATAACCGCCCGTGCCACGCCGCACAGGTCAGCGTGATCTCGCGCGCCACCGCCGGATCATTGGTGATGACCGAGCCAACAAGTGAGCCGCCGCCACGGTTCAAAAGCTCCCCCGCATGGGCCAGATCGCGGTATCCCATCAGGGTTGCGACCGGCCCGAACGCCTCGGTCTCATGCACGTGGCGCGCGGCATCAGGGTCTTGGCAATGCAACAGCATCGGCGGCAGGAACGCGCCTTGCACGCTGTCGGCCCCATCCACCTTAAAGGCATCGGGATCACCAAACACCCGCACACATTCACTGGAAAGCTGCGCCACCCGCGCCAGCACATCCGCCTTTTGCGAGGTCGAGGCCAAGGCCCCCATGCGCGTGGTTTTAAGCGACGGATCACCGATCACCGTGGTCGCCAGCTTGGCCGAGATCGCCTCGGACAGCGGCCCAACCATCGCGTCAGGCACGATCATGCGGCGGATCGCAGTACATTTCTGGCCCGCCTTGGCGGTCATTTCACGCACGACTTCCTTCACGAACAAATCGAATTCCGGCGTATCAACCGACGCATCCGGCCCAAGGATTGAGCCATTAAGCGAGTCCTGCTCTGCCAAAAACCGCACCCCGAGTTTCAGCAATATGGGGTTGGAGCGCAGCATCAGCGCGGTGTCGGCAGACCCCGTAAAACTGACGATATCCTGCGGCCCCAACCGGTCCAACAAGTCGCCGGTTCCACCGCAAATCAGTTGAAACGAGCCATCGGGGAAAATGCCGCTTTCCGCCATCATCCGCACGCAAGCCTCGGTCAGATATGACGTCGCCGTGGCAGGTTTCACAATCGCCGGAACCCCCGCCAGCAGGCTCGGTGCCAGTTTTTCCAGCATCCCCCAGACCGGAAAATTGAAAGCGTTGATCTGGATGCCAACCCCCAGCAAAGGCGTGCAAATATGTTGCCCCAGAAATGTTCCACCACGCGAAAGCTGCTCCACCTCGCCATCAATAAAGACATGGCCGTCCGGCATTTCGCGCCGCCCTTTGGAGGCGAAAACCAGCATCGTGCCGATGCCACCGTCAATGTCGATCTTGCTGTCAGACAGCGTCGCACCGGTCATATAGGACAGGGTGTAAAGTTCATCGCGGCGTTCTTGCAGGTAAAGCGCCAGCGCCTTCAGCTTTTTAGCGCGCTCGTGAAACGTCATGGCGCGCAAGGCGGAGCCGCCGGTGTCGCGGGCGAAATCCAGCATCGCCTGAAAGTCGAGATTGTCCGACCCGGCCTCGGCAATATCCGCGCCGGTTACCGCATTTTGGATGCGGCGGGTGCTGCCCGACGGTGCAATCCACCTGCCTTGGGCGAAAGAATGCAGATGCATGAGAGTCATTTTCGTGTCCATTTGTTTTGGCGATCCCGCATCGGGTGCGGGATGCTCGCTTTGCTCGCACTATTGACCAACCGGTCGGTTTATGCAAATCCTTTTGCAACAGCCAGCAGGAAGCGAAATGACCGACTTAACCCCCCAACAAATCGCCGAAAGATGCGGCGCGATCATGCAGGAAAACGACCGCGCTTCGCGGCATCTTGGGATCACGCTTGTCGCTTGTCAGCATCGCACCGGGGCAAGCGACCATGCGCATGCAGGTCACCGAGCATCACCTGAACGGCCACGATATCTGCCATGGCGGGTTCATTTTCACACTGGCCGATAGTGCTTTTGCTTTTGCCTGCAACAGCTACAATGCCTCGACCGTAGCCCAGCAGAATTCCGTCAGCTATCTGACGCCGGGCCTGCCGGATGAAACTCTGCTGGCGCGGGCGACCGAAACCTCCAAATCCGGACGCAACGGTATTTACGACGTGACGGTGACCGGTCAGGATGGCCGCGTGGTGGCCGAATTTCGCGGCTGTTCGCGCACCATCAGGGGCCAGCATTTTGACGAAGATAAAGGATAGAATATGACCGAGGCTTATCTCTGCGAAGGTTTGCGCACCCCGATTGGCCGTTATGGTGGCGCGTTAAGTTCGGTGCGCCCCGACGATATGCTGGCGCATGTGATGCGCGAGGTGGTGGCGCTGGCTTCGGGCCTTAACCCCGCCTCGATTGACGATGTCATCATGGGCTGCGCCAATGGCGCGGGCGAGGATAACCGCAATGTGGCGCGCATGGCGACCTTGCTCGCCGGGCTGCCCGATACAATCCCGGGGCTGACCATGAACCGCTTGTGTGGCTCGGGCCTGAACGCGGTCGGCGCGGCGGCGCAGGCGATCAAATCGGGTGATGCCGAGATCATTCTGGCCGGTGGTGTCGAAAGCATGAGCCGCGCGCCTTTTGTCATGGGCAAAGCCACGGCAGCGTTTTCACGGAGTGCTGAAGTGTTTGATACCACCATCGGCTGGCGATTCATCAACAAAGCTATGAAGGCACAATACGGCGTGGAATCCATGCCGGAAACGGCTGAAAACGTAGCTGAAGAGTTCAACATCTCACGCGCGGATCAGGACGTTTTCGCATTTCGCTCGCAGGCGCGTGCGGCTGCGGCGATTGCCTCGGGCCGCTTGGCGCAGGAAATCGCGCCGGTGACGATCCCGCAGCGCAAGGGGGATGCAATTGTGGTCGACACCGACGAACATCCCCGCCTGACCAGCCTCGAAAAACTGGCCGCCCTGCGTGCGCCGTTTCGCGAGGGTGGCAGCGTCACCGCAGGCAACGCCTCGGGCATCAATGACGGGGCGGCGGCGATTATTATTGCCAGCGGCTCGGCGGTGGAAAAGTTCGGCCTCAAACCCAAGGCCCGTATCCTAGGCATGGCCAGCGCTGGCGTGCCACCGCGCATCATGGGCATCGGCCCGGCCCCGGCCAGCAAACTGTTGATGCATCGTCTTGGCCTGTCCATCACCGACATCGACATTATCGAGTTGAACGAGGCTTTCGCCGCCCAGGGCCTTGCCGTCATGCGCGAACTGGGCCTTGCTGACGACGCGGATCATGTGAATCCGAATGGCGGTGCCATTGCCCTTGGCCATCCGCTGGGCATGTCCGGCGCGCGCCTTGCCCTTACGGCGGCAATCGAGTTGCAAAACACCGGTGCCAAACGCGCCCTTTGCACCATGTGCATTGGTGTTGGCCAAGGCATCGCCCTGATTTTGGAGAAAGCCTGATGATTGATTTGACCCCTGCCCGCGATACGCTCGACCCCATCGAAATCGCCTCGCGCGATGAAATTTCGGCGCTTCAGCTTAAGCGTAT
>JAADIC010000346.1 GCA_013151535.1 Alphaproteobacteria bacterium
CCCTCTTCCTCAACCGGTTCCGCCGCATCAACTGCACGGCACAGCGATGGCGTTTCGGCATTCTTTGGCGGCTCAACATTTTCCTCAGCCGCAGGTTCCACCGGCGTTTGGGCGACATTGGGCCGAACCGGGCCGCTTTCACGCACCGCTTCCATGGCCTGACGGGCCCGGTCAAACAGGGTGTCATCGGGTGATCCGGCCAATTGGCGCAAAATATCCGCACCAGATCCGGCCGAGCCACCCGACCCGTTTGCCGCGTCATCTTGAGCCACATCTTCAACCGGGCGCAAATGCGGATAGGCCGGGGTTTCTTCGCCGGCTTCGTCTGCCGCTTCGTCCAATGACGCGCCCATATCAGCCGCCGCCTCAGCCGGTTCAGCCACCCGAAACGCTGCCGTCAAAACCAGCTTTTGGTCGGTATCCTTAAGTCCCGCGCGCCTTGTGCCGGAACGCCACCTGGCCATCCTCGGGCTCGTCCGCATCCAAGGATGCACCGCTATCGTCCATCACTTCGTTTGAGGGCGGTGTCCCGGTACCATAAGCCGAGCCACCCGAGCCACCATCGGCCCCGTCTTCCACCGCCTGCACAATATCGGAAAGCGGGCCGTTTGCGGCCTCTTCCGCCGCTTCGTGTAAATCAGCCGATGCAAGTTCCGAAGCTGATTCGCCAGTCAAACCGTTGCCCTTTGCCTCTTCCGAAACCAGACGTCGGATCGAGGACAGGACATCTTCCACATCCATGGATGAAACCGGATCAGACATAGCGCTCCCTCAC
This sequence comes from Alphaproteobacteria bacterium, assembly GCA_013151535.1. Taxonomy (GTDB): domain Bacteria; phylum Pseudomonadota; class Alphaproteobacteria; order Rhodobacterales; family Rhodobacteraceae; genus UBA5972. Next base: position 776 of record JAADIC010000346.1, read on the forward strand.
ATTATTGCCGTGGTTCGTTGCACGGATAGTAGCTGCGCGCATCACGTCACACAACAGCTTGATTATTTTTCTACTTCTTACCCGCCCGCGTGAATATTTTCTCCAGCAGCTTGCCACGGTCAGTCGGGCCGGGGGCTGTGGCGACTTTGTTGAAGTTGATATTGGGGTCATAGGTTTTAATTCCAAGTTTCAGGTGGTTCACCGTCAACAAACCCATAGAGGATAAAAGCGAATAAATTGCTACATATTGGTCGCGCTTGGCGGAAACAATGTTGCTTTCCGCCGTGACCAGATCGGCCTCGGCCTTCAGAACATCGAGCGTGGTGCGCGCGCCCAGATCGGCCTCTTCGCGGATACCGCGCAGGGCCACGCGCGAGGCCCGAACCTCTTTTTGGCGCGCAACGATCGAGGCGCGTGCGATTTCGAGCTGCTGCCAGAAGCGTGTGGTATTCTGCCCGACCAGCAATCCGGCCAGTTGCACATCGGCGCGCGCCTTTTCCTGTATCGCTTTGGATTGGCGCACCGCCGATGTCAGCGCCCCGCCGCGATAAAGCGGCACCGAACCGTTCAGTGACAGGCTGGCGGTGTCACCGGTAAATGTGTTGGCATTCAGCGCCAGATTGCCCGACACCGAAATCCGCGGTTTCATCGTCGCTTCGGCCCGATGAACATTCAAATCCGCCATTTCCGACAAGCGACGGGTGCGCAGAATGGTCGGATGGCGCTGCATGGCAATCGCCTTGGCAGCCTCCAGTGTCGCCGGGATCGAGGGCAAAGGCGGCGGCGCTTGCAAATCGTCGGGATAGACCCCCACCGCCACATAAAACGCCTCGCGCGAGATTTCCAGCGTGCCTTGGCGCAGGGCAACGGTGCTTAACGCCCCCGCCAACAGCGCCTCGGCCTGTGATAAATCAGTGCGCCTGACTTCGCCCACCTCGAGCCGGTCGCGCGTCGCCTGTACCTGGCGCGCAATCACTTCGCGGTTGTTTTCAGACAGTTCCAGAAACTGCTCGTCGCGGCGCATATCCATATAGGCGATGACCGCATTCAGCAGAACCTGCTGTTCGGTATCCACCAACGCCTCGCGCGCGATCTCGACATTCTTGCGGGCCACATCCAGCGCCAGTAGGTTATTGCCGCCATCCCATAACAGCAATTCGGCGCTCAGGGCGGCACTGGCGGCGCGCGTGGTGGCACCGGATTTGAAAAAATAGGTGTAGCCGGTGGTGGTGCTTAAATTCAACGTTGGCCGGAAACCGGCCCAGGCCTGCGCCACATTTTCATCGGTACCGCGCAAAGCCGCCCGTTCGCTTTTGAGCTGGGGCGAGTTGCGATAGGCGTTTATCAAAGCATCGGTCAGGGTATGGGCCTCAAGCGCGCCTGCAAAAGCAAACACGCTGGCAGCCATAACAAAAGCTGCCGCATTTGCCCTGGCAAGTGCTGCCGTCCATTTTGATACGCTCATCTTTTCCCCAACCTACCCGAATTCTCACGTGACCTTATGGTCTGAAATGGGCGCAGCACCCGATATTACAACCCGATTTCACAACCCGATTTCACAAGTGGTCTTACAACCTAAATTCCGCGTTTTTGGCAAATCCCGGCAATAAGGGCGCAGTTGCATCGAACACCGCGCGCCACGCCAGACCCGATGCGGTCTGAACCCCGACGCGGAATTGACCGGCATTGCCGTCCATGAACACAGCGCCCATGCGCCCGCCCTCTTTCAACTGGCCCAGCAGGCCATCAGGGATCACCTCGACCCCGCCATTCAGCACGATCACGTCATAAGGGCCATGCTTGGCCGCCCCATCCACCAGCGCGCCCTTGATGACGACGGCATTGTCCACCGCTTCATCCGACAGCTTGGCCTCGGCCTCCGCCGCCAAGGCTTCGTCTTCTTCAACCGCGATCACCGCTTCGGCCAGATGGCCGATCACGGCGGCGCCATATCCAAGCCCGCTGCCGATCTCCAGCACCAGATGATCCGGGCCGATTTCCAGCGCGTCCAGCATTTTTGACAGAACCCGGGGGTCCAACACCACCCGTCCGCCGCCCAGCGAGATATGCTCGCCCGCATAGGCGACCTTGCGCAAATCAGACGGCACGAATTCCTCGCGGCGGATTTTCAACATGGCTTCGATGATGGGATATTTGGTCACATCCGATGGCCGGATCTGGCAATCCACCATGGCGGCTCTGAGGGTCGGGTAATCTGTCATGCTGCTGCTCGTAGATCGGGGCTAGAATCGAATTTTGCTGGTTGCGGCGACGTTGCCACAATTCAACGCGCACGGCAATCCGGCCCCGCCTGAAATCTTTGTCAGGCCTGCGGATTACAGCCCAAACACCCCGAGAACCCGCTTGCACGCCATCCCCCCCCTTGTTATAGCCAGCCTCGTTCCAAGGAACCACCACGGCAGGCGAGTTGGCGGAGTGGTTACGCAGCGGATTGCAAATCCGTGTACATGAGTTCGATTCTCATACTCGCCTCCAATAAAATCAAAGACTTAGCGCATTGTCGCTAAATCTTAGACACGTCTTAGCCACATAAATCCATTTCCTGTTGCCGTCTTGAATGTGATCGTTTGCGGTGACAATTGGCACAAACAACGTCACATTTTGCTAATTCCTTAAGCAATGTAGGCCACCCAACATCAGTTTTGAGACGTGCTGGCTCGTATTTCTTGGCCGATGGATCACGATGATCAAAATCCATCACGTAAAAAGGATACCTAGTACGACAATCCATGCATGGTTGTTCCTTTGCTTTTTGGAAGTAAGCTTGCTTCTCAGCACGTGTCCGCCGATTGCGTTCTAGATATTTATGTTTATTTCTCTGGTAATGTGCTTTCGAATTCTTGTTTTGGTCCGCCTTATTTTTGTATGCCATTTAGCATCAATTGTACCATTCAGTTCAATTCCTGTCACTTACACTACGCAGCCAAGAAAGTACTTTAAGGTCTTCCTCGAAAGTCCTTTCATGTACGTTTTAGATTTTACCTACAAACTCTGTTTCACCACCGCTTGAATGGTTTGATATTGCTTTAGGCATTGATCAGTCCACATGATGTAGTGTTCACCTGATTTGTCCCAATCTTCATATATTTGGTTTAACCACCGCCTTCCCCACTTA
>JAADIC010000146.1 GCA_013151535.1 Alphaproteobacteria bacterium
GCGTGCGAATAGTGGATCGGGGCCGGCATCAGCTCGGGGGTTTCGCGCACCGCATAGCCAAACATGATGCCCTGATCGCCGGCGCCCTCGTCCTTGTTATTGGCCGCATCGACACCTTGGGCGATATCGGCGGATTGTTCGTGCAGGTAGTTATGCACGTCCATGGTTTTCCAGTGAAAACCGTCCTGCTCATAACCGATGTCGCGCACGCAGTTGCGCACGATGTTTTCGACGTTATCAATCACCGCTTGCGGGCCGCGCACTTCGCCCCCCACAACAACGCGCTGGGTGGTGGCAAAGGTTTCGCAAGCCACGCGCGAGAACGGGTCTTCACGCAGGAAAGCATCCAGAATGCTGTCGGAAATCCGGTCGCAGACCTTGTCGGGGTGACCTTCGGAAACGGATTCCGAAGTGAACAGATAGTTTTGGCGGGACATGTAACGCTCCAGTATGAGTAATCCGCCACGTCAGGAAGCCGTTGTGGCAGCAAGATTTGACTTGCGTAAAGCCGCCGCAAGGGCGGGTCAATCGCTAATTGCGTATGCGCGCAATCAGGACAGAACCGAGTCCTAAAAGCAGCAGTACAAGAACCGCGAAATCCCCGGTTTTGTTGTAGAGCGTCACCTTTTCAGCCTTTGGCAGCGGCACATCCAGAAAACCGGCCTTGCCCAGCCCGATCTGCGCCACAATCCGGCCCCTTGGGTCGATCACCGCCGACACGCCGGTATTGGCGGCGCGCACAAATGGCAGGCCTTGCTCAATCGCGCGCATGCGCGCTTGCGCCAGATGCTGTTGCGGCCCGGCAAGCTGGCCAAACCACGCATCATTGGTGATTTGCAGGATCCAGTCGGGGCGCTGATCGGTGAAACGCGACAGGTTCGGGAAGATCGACTCGTAACAGATCAGCGGCACGACTTTGCCAAGTGCGCCCAGATCGAGCAACTTGCGGTCTGTTCCCGAGGAAAACCCGGCACCATCCTCGGCCGCCAGACCGTAGATGCCGAAACGAGACAGAAACCCGCCGAACGGCACATATTCGCCAAACGGCACCAGATGGGTTTTGTCATAGATATCGGTTGGTTGGCCGTCCTTGCCCAGCAACACCATCGAATTATAAATGCGCCGCCCGGCGTAACGCCGCGCGCCGATGATAACTTGCGCATTTTCCGGCGCGGCCTCGACAATACGGGCCTGCGCGTCGGGTTCATCGCCCAGCCAGAAAGTCACCGCCGCCTCGGGCCAGATGACCAGATCGGGCCGGGTTTCTGACACGGCTGCGGTAAACCCAAGCTGGCGCGCATAGAAGATTGGCGCGAATTCAGGCTCCCATTTCTGTTGTTGGGAGGCGTTGGGCTGGATCAGGCGAATGATTTTGGCACCCTGCGCCGGTTCTGCGGGCTGGCCAAGCAACAGCCCGCCCGCGCCCCAAAGGAGCGCCACAAAAACCAGTTCCACCACGCCCCCCAGCAGCCGGTTTGAGAACACCATTGGCAGGATAACCACGCCAAGCGCCAATGCCCCCAGCCCGTGCGGGCCGACAAATGCCGCCAGTTGCGCGATTGGCGTGTCGAGCCAGATATAACCCAGCAAGCCCCAGGGAAAGCCGGTGAACACATAAGAGCGCAGCAATTCGGCCAGCCCAAGCGTGACGATCAGGGCCAGCAACCGGCGTCTGCGGTTGCGGCCAAGGGCGGCGGCCACGCCAAAGCCCAGCGCCCAGAACAGCGCCAGCCCCGCAACCATGAACACCAGCGCGAAGGGGGCCATCCAGCCGTAAACCTCGGGCTCAACCAGAAACGGCTCGACGATCCAGAACATGAAGGCGGCGAAATAGCCCGTGCCCAGCGCCCAGCCGAACCATGCCGCCTGTTTGGGTTTTTCAATCGCGCTGAACGCCCAGACCGCCAGAAACAGCGCCACCAGAGAGACCGGCACCAAAGACCACGGTGCCTGCCCGGTGCCGATGCCGACCCCGAGCAACAGGGTCAGCAAAAATCGCGGCCAGCGCGACAGAGCCACAAACCAACGCATTGTTCAGCCTGCTTTCTTGAAGGGCATACAGACCCGCAATCGTTTGACCCGGCGCGGATCAGCCTCGATCACTTCAAATTCTACACCGCTTTCATGCTCGATCACCTCGCCGCGTACCGGCACATGACCGCTGAGAACAAACACCAAACCGCCAAGGGTTTCGGTTTCGTCATCGTCATCACGGTCAAGCAGGTTGATGCCGATCTCGGCCTCGAACTCTTCCAGCGGGGTTTTTGCCTGACACAGATAGGTGCCCGGTGATTCCTCGCTCCAGAATTCACCTTCGTCGATGTCGTGCTCGTCCTCGATCTCGCCGACGACCTGCTCAATCAGATCCTCGATCGTCACCAGCCCGTCAACGCCGCCATATTCATCGATCACCAAAGCCATATGCACCCGGCTGGTCTGCATTTTCTGCAACAGAACCCCGATCGGCATGGAGGGCGGGGCAAACAGCAATGGGCGCAGCATGGCTTTCAGATCAAGTGCGGCGTCATCGCAGGCAAAACCGTGGCGCAGTGCGAGGTCTTTCAGATGGACAAAACCCAGCGGCGTATCCAGCGTTTCGTCAAACACCGGCAAGCGCGTCAGCCCGCTTTCGCGGAATGTATCCACCAGCGTTGCAAGTTCGATTTCAACCGGGGCCGACACGATTTCCGCCCGTGGCACCGCCACGTCTTCGACCCGCACGCGGTTGAGGTTGGCCAAGCCACCGGCTGGTGTCAGGGCATAGCCGTTGCGTTCCAGATGAATGCCGTTGATTTGGCCGCCGCCCTGCCCGTTCGCAGAGCCGGCCCCGCCAAACAGACGGGTAAAAAACCCCTGCCCTGGCTTTTGGTCTTGTTTGATCGCTTCCGGCTGCGCGCTCTGCGCTGCGCTAGAAGATCCGTCGCTTGTGTCGCCCATGGCTCCTGTTCCAAAAAACGCCCGAAATTATGGGCTTACGTCAATATGGGTCTGCAATACCCAGACTTGCAAGTATCTTGACCTCAAAACCTTCCATCAGGGCGGCATCTTTTTGCCGAATATGGTCAAAACCCAACAGATGCAGGGTTGCGTGGGCCAAAAGGTGGCTGATGTGATCGGTAAAGGGCTTGTTTTGCGCCTTGGCCTCGCGCGTGCAAGTGTCAAAGGAAATCGCGATATCGCCGAGGTCTGACGGCGCATTCGTCAACTCCGGCATATCCCCATCGGTCTTGGCCGCAAGGCTTTCCGAGGGCCATGACAACACGTTTGTCGGTTGTGGCGTGTTGCGAAAATCCCCGTTCAGCACCGCAATTCTTGCGTCGTCACAGGCCAGCAGAGCAATTTCATAATGTGCGGGATCGATCCCCAGATGCCGCAACGTCGCGCTGCAAGCGCTTTGCGCAAGGTCATCCAACCCCAATGCCTGCCAGCGCCTGTCTTCAAACACGGTCTCGACCAGATCAGCCATTCGTTTTGCTGGCACCTTCATAGGCCCGGATGATCCGTGCCACCATCTTGTGGCGCACAACATCCTTGGCGGTGAAATGGGTGAAGCCAATGCCTTTGACATCACGCAAA
>JAADIC010000210.1 GCA_013151535.1 Alphaproteobacteria bacterium
AAGATTGGCGAAACTTCCGAGACAAAGTAACCGACAATTTCCGTATCATCTCACACCAGAACTTTCGGGTTTTGGAGTAGGTTGGGTATATTTATTGTACCAACAGTTCTCAGAACACGATGTTGGGGGATTCGAAGAGATTGTCTCCCCGGATTGGTCGGATGAAGAAAGTTACAATATTGAACTTATGTTGGAACAGGGTCTATTGCTAAAGTCTGAGGAAACGGATTTTCCGTGGTTGGGTGGAGCCGCGCCAGACGATCCTTACAAAGAGGCCTACATTAGACCCACAACCCTTGGCCACATTTTTTTTGAGAATTCAGGTTGGTGGAAATACATTGTAAGAAATCTGTGCAAAAATATTCCAACGATTATTGCATCTGCTATTGCGGCAATCCTTATTGCTTGGGTTGTAAAAATCTTTGGACCGTCGAATTAGCTCCTACCGCCCCTTAACCTTCCCATAAACCACCCCACGGTTGCGCTTACCTACAGCGATCACCGTCACCACAAGCACCTCGTCGTGGACCTCATAGACCAGCCGATAGCCGGATTGACGTAGTTTGATTTTGTAGCGGTTGGTATCACCTCTTAACTTCGAGGCAGCGATCCTTGGATTTTCCAACCTCTCTTCCAGTTTTCGCTTAAACTGCGATCTCAGTGTTGCGCCCAGCTTCCGCCATTCTTTTTCGGCTTCAACGTGGAATAACAGTCTATAGGTCATCCAGTGAAACTTCGATGAAAGGGCCGCCTGCACGCGCGTTCGCAATCGCGTTCAGCTCGATATCTTCCAGAAGTTCGACCATCGCTTGATATTCTTCTGCTGGCACGCAATAAAAAGCAGGTTCATTTCGGTTCAGGATGGCAACCGCAGCCCCCTCACCGGCAGCAACGGTGCCCATCGGGTTCCTTTTGAGATCGGTGACGCTTGCGGTCATTTCTGTGAATATGGCGTGGGTCATGTTCTGTAGTCCTCTTGTGAGAGCTCTAGATAGCACCTTTAACGGCGTGTTTCAAGGTGCTATTAGTTTTCGTAACCAAGATGCGTGCGGAGCACACATCCTACGCCAAATCCACCTTTCCCCCCGCCGCCCTATGCGGTATCCACACCGCAACGAATTTGATGAAGGCGCGTGCAGATGAAATTCTCCCTTAGCTGGTTGAAAACCCACCTCGAAACCGAGGCATCACTTGACGATATCATTTATGCTCTGACCGATCTGGGGTTGGAAGTTGAAGGGGTGGAAAACCCTGCTGATACCCTTGGCGCGTTTCGTATTTGTCGGGTGATCGAGGCTGTGCAGCATCCGAATGCGGATCGTTTGCGTCTGTGTCGGGTTGAGACTTGGCCGAATGGCCCGAATGGCAAAACCGAAGAGGTTCAAGTGGTGTGCGGGGCGCCGAATGCGCGGACGGGTTTGATCGGGGTGTTTGCCCCCGTCGGCACCCATGTGCCGGGCACTGGCGTTGATCTGAAACCCGGGGTTATTCGCGGTGAGGCCAGCAATGGTATGCTGTGTTCCGAGCGTGAATTGATGCTAAGCGATGACCATGACGGCATCATTGATCTGCCCGAGGATGCGCCATTGGGCGTGCGCTTCATTGACTATAAAGACCGCAACGATCCGGTGATAGATATTGCGATCACGCCCAACCGCCCCGATGCGCTGGGCGTGGCGGGGATCGCGCGCGATCTGGCGGCGCGTGGGCTTGGTACGCTGAAAACGCCTGCGATTGAGGCGGTTAACGGCAGCTTCAAAAGCCCGATTTCGGTGAGCCTTGCGGATGACGTGAAAGACGGGCCGTGCCCGCTGTTCATTGGCCGCTATATTCGCGGTGTCAAGAACGGGCCGTCGCCAGCTTGGCTGCAGGATCGTTTGCGGGCGATTGGTCTGCGGCCCATTTCGGCCCTTGTTGATATGACCAACCTGATGACCATGGATCGCAACCGGCCCATGCATGTGTTTGATGCGGATAAGGTGGCGGGTGATATCGAGGTTCGCTTGGCCAAGGCGGGTGAGAAACTGCTGGCGCTGGACGAGAAGGAATACGAATTTGACGGCTCCGAAGTGCTGATTTGCGATGCGAACGGGCCGCAATCCATTGGTGGGATCATGGGCGGCATGGCCTCGGGCTGTTCCGAGGATACGGTGAATGTTTTTATCGAAGCGGCGCTGTTTGACAAGACCAGCATCGCCACCACCGGGCGCAAACACAAGGTTATGTCCGATGCGCGCTATCGGTTTGAGCGCGGCATTGATCCCGAGTTTACGCAAGACGGCATGGAGATGGCCACGGCGCTGATTTTGGAGATGTGCGGCGGTGAAGCCTCGGAACTGGTGCTCGCGGGGGCGGTGCCGAACACGACGCGCAGCTACAAGCTCGACACGGATCGTGTCAACTCGCTGGTGGGGATGGAGATTGCGGCGGATACCCAGATCGCCACATTGACCGCACTTGGCTTCACCGTGAACGGCGCGGATGTGACCCCGCCAAGCTGGCGCCCCGATGTGCAGGGCTCAGCCGATCTGGTCGAGGAAATTGCGCGGATTGCATCGCTGACGCAACTGATCGGCAAGCCCATGGCGCGCCTTGTCACGGGTGTGACCCGGGCCATTCTGACGCCGATGCAGCGGCGCGAAACCACGGCGCGTCGGCAGATTGCAGCACTTGGCTATAATGAATGTGTGACCTACACTTTTGTCGATCATGCCGCTGCCACGCTGTTTGGCGGTGGTAGCGACGCCACCATGCTGGCCAATCCGATTTCGTCCGAGATGAGCCATATGCGCCCCGATCTTTTGCCTGCTTTGCTGCAAGCGGCGGCGCGAAATCAAGCGCGTGGTTTCGCCGATTTGGCCCTGTTTGAAGTTGGCCCCGCCTTTGAAGGCGGCGAGCCGGAACAGCAGCATATTCAAGCCACCGGTCTGCTGGTCGGCATGACCGGTCCGCGTGATCCCCACAATGCGCGCCGTGCGGTCGATGTTTATGACGCCAAAGCCGATGCCGAGGCGGTGTTGTCGGCCATCAATGCGCCGATGAAGCTGATGGTCGGGCGTAACGCGCCGGATTGGTGGCATCCCGGACGCTCGGGGCAATTGTCGCTGGGGCCGAAGAATGTTCTGGCCAGTTTCGGCGAGGTTCATCCCAAGGTGCTGGCGGCTATGGGCGTTAAAGGCCCTGCCGTGGCATTCACGGTTTTCCTGGCCAACGCGCCGTTTCCCAAGGCCAAAGGTGCTGCACGACCTGCGTTGAAGATCAGCGACCTGCAAGCGGTGGAACGCGATTTCGCCTTTGTGGTGGATGCGGATGTGGAGGCTTTGACGCTGCTCAATGCCGCCAAGGGGGCCGACAAGGCGTTGATTGCCGAGGCTTCGGTGTTTGATTTGTTTGCTGGCGAAAAGGCCGAGGCGCAGATGGGGGCGGGCAAGAAATCCATCGCCATTTCGGTGCGCTTGCAGCCCCGCGACGCGACGCTGACCGATGCGGATATTGAAGCGGTTTCGGCCAGGATAATCGACAAGGTGGCCAAGGCTACGGGCGGGGTTCT
>JAADIC010000208.1 GCA_013151535.1 Alphaproteobacteria bacterium
AAGACCCGGCGCACCGGGATTTGTGGCTCTGCCGAATGCATCCTTGTGGATCGCGCGTTTTATGACGCAAACGGCGCGCCATTCCTTGAGGATTTGATTGCGGCAGGGGTTGAGGTGCGCGCCGATGGCGATTTGCAAAACATCAAAGGCACGATTCCCGCCAAAGCGGACGATTTCGGCCATGAATTCCTGGATATGATTATCGCCGCCAAGATCGTTGACGGGATAAAAGGCGCGATTGACCATATCCGCAGCTTTGGCAGCCAGCACACCGACGCGATCCTGACCGAGGATGACACGACGGCGGACACCTTCTTCAAACGGCTCGACAGCGCCATTCTGATGCGCAACGCCTCGACCCAGTTCGCCGATGGCGGTGAGTTTGGCATGGGGGCGGAAATCGGCATCGCGACGGGTAAAATGCACGCACGCGGCCCGGTGGGGGCGGCGCAACTGACTTCGTTCAAATATCTGGTGGACGGCGACGGTACAATCAGGCCCTGATCCCATAAAAAACCCGCCAATATTCGGCGGGTTCAAAAGACAGGTGTGGACAGTTCAGGAAGAGTTAACTGCCCCAGGTCCGGATAGCGCCGCTGTCCAGGTGGACAAAGTTGGAACGGGAGTATTTTCCAACCCCACCTGCATTGCAGGCATAACCTGCGCGGGCTATTTGGCTGACGGAACGCGAGCTCAGTCGAACATCAGCCGCCATCCCTTTGATATGAAGGGACTTCTTCGCTACGCCACGGCTGCGACGCCGTAACATGGCATTGGTGCGGGCACTACGATAGCCCGACAACATCTGGAAAGGTTCATCTGTTTCAAGCAGGCGATGGGACGCCGCGATAATATCGAAATTGCGCTGATCCATGCGCACGGCGCTGTCTTCGCGCCAGTCCCGCATGAAATAATTGATCTCTTTCATGGCTTCTTTGATGTATTTGCCTTCGATCCAGTAAATCATGTCAATGCTTTCGCCGGTCCGCCCCGAGCGCATCGCGATCTTCCGAATGTCACCCGCGCCGCGCAGAAAACCCGCAACCTGCGGGTAAACAGGGGCGGCTGTGACCGCTACACTGGCAAAAGCGCCCAACAGCGCCCGCCGAGACATATTTCCGGTGATTAGTTTATTCATGGCTTACGCCTGTCCCATCCAGTTTGCCGTTTCGCCACGGCTATTCGTTAACGCATCCCCCCAGATAACGATCTTATGCCATAAATCGAATCACTGGCCAAGGATTAGTTTGGAAACAGTATGTGGACGATCCAATTGTGGCAAAAAACCGCCAATAGCATGGTATTTTCAAAGAAGTAGAAACAATGGCGCGGGTTTTGTGGCCTATGAACGGGCTGGCTTTGGCATGGGTTCGGCGGTAAAACAAATCGAAACAGCATGTTATCGGGCAGCAGAGGCCCCTTTTGCACCAGAGAGTATCAAGGGAAGCAGGCTAAATGACAGTCACGATTCGCGAAATTGCCAAGGCTCTGGGGGCCGATTGCGCCGGTGAAACCGGCCTGGTGGTTCTGCGTGCGGCCGAACCTGCCCGCGCCGGGCCGGATGATTTGGCGCTGGCCATGGACAAATCTTACGGCGCGGCCCTGCTTGAGGGGCAGGCCCGGGCGGCGGTTTTGTGGGACGGGGCCGATTGGCAGGCAATGGGCCTAAAGGCGGCGATTTTCGTTAACCGGCCGCGGTTTGCCATGGCCGGGATCACCGCAGAGTTCGATCAACCACCCGAAATCGCGGCGGGCATTCACCCCAGCGCCCATGTGGACGCAAGCGCGATCATTGGCAGGAATGTCTCGGTCGGCCCGCTTACGGTGATCGCGGCGCGGGCGCGTATCGGCGATAACGCTCGGATCCTGTCACAGGTCACGATTGCCGAGGATGCGGTGATCGGGCCGGATGCACTGTTATATTCCGGCGTGCGGATCGGCTCGCGGGTGCAGATCGGCGCGCGCTTCATTGCGCATTATAATGCGGTTGTCGGCAGTGACGGGTTTTCCTTTGTCACCCCTGAACCCAGCGCCGCCGAGCAGGCGCGCCGCGATTTCAAAACCAGTGGCAAGGTCAAAAAACAGGCCTATCACCGCATCGCCTCGACCGCGTCGGTGCTGATTGGCGATGATGTGGAGCTGGGCGCGGCATCAACCATCGACAAGGGCACGATTGCGGATACAAAAATCGGCAGCGGCAGTAAAATCGACAACCATGTGCAGATCGGCCATAATGTGCGCATCGGTGCGCATTGTCTGCTCTGTGCCCATGCGGCGATTGCCGGCTCGTCGGTTCTGGGGGATCGGGTGATCCTTGGCGGGCAGGCCGGGGTTGGCGATCATCTGGTGCTGGGGGATGATGTGATTGCCGCCGGGGCCACCGCGATCCTGTCCAATGTGCCTGCGGGGCGGGTGATGATGGGCTATCCGGCCATGAAAATGGAACAGAATATCGCGGCCTATAAAGCCCTGCGCCGCCTGCCGCGGCTTGTGGCTAAGTTTGAGGCGTTGCAAAAACAGGTGGCCAGCCTGATGAAAAAACCCTAAGTCCAGGTTGGTGGTTCAGGAAATGCCATGATGGAAAGAGTTAGAGAAAAAGTGTTTGAAATCATCGCCGAACAGGCGGTTCTTAATGTGTCTGACATCGATATTGATGGCCCGCTTGCCGATCTCGGCATTGACAGCCTCGGCCTTGTCGAAGCCATGTTCGCCATTGAAGAAGCGTTCGATGTGCAGGTTCCTTTCAACGCCAATGAGGCCACTCAGGGGTTTGATCTGACCAGCGTCGGCACCATGATCGCCGGGGTCCAGCGGCTGGTTGCGCAAAAATGAAACGGGTGGTGATTACCGGTCAGGGAACGATCAACCCGCTTGGTGGTTCGGCCGCGCAGACCTGTAAAGCCATGGCTGAAGGGCATTGCGCCATTGGCCCGATGCAGTTTCGCGATGTGGAGCGGCTGTCGATCAGGATTGGCGGGCAGGTGCATGATTTTGTGCCCGAGGATCATTTCAACCGGCAGGAAATCGCGCTTTATGACCGCTTCACCCAGTTTGCAGTCACCGCCGCGCGCGAGGCGATTGGCCAATCTGGGTTGGTGTTCCATGACGAGTTGGCGGCCAAATCCGGTGTCATTCTGGGCACGGCGGGCGGTGGTTTGCAAACCCAGGATGAAAATTACCGCTCGGTCTATGAGGCGGGCAAAAACCGGGTGCATCCGTTTGTGGTGCCGCGCCTGATGAACAACGCCGCCTCAAGCCATCTGTCGATGATCCACAATTTGCAGGGGCCAAGTTATACGGTGGCCACCGCCTGTGCCTCGTCCAATCACGCCATGGGGCAGGCCTTTCATATGGTGCGCGCAGGTATGTCGCCGGTGATGGTGACGGGGGGGTCGGAATCCATGCTGTGTTTTGGTGGCATCAAAGCGTGGGAGGGGTTGCGCGTCATGTCGCCCGACGGTTGCCGCCCGTTTTGTGCCAGCCGCAACGGTTTGGTGCAGGGCGAAGGGGCGGCGGTGTTTGTGTTTGAGGAACTGAACCACGCCCG
>JAADIC010000305.1 GCA_013151535.1 Alphaproteobacteria bacterium
ACCGGCGGCTGTATAGGCGTCACCATCGGCACACAGTTTCTGACCAATATGCGCTATGGCAACCTGCGCCGGGCCTACGACGCCCCGCTCAGCGTTTTTCTTGAACATTACGAAAAAACCGCAAACCTGATTGGCTCCTTAACCAAGAACAGGGATCCATGGAACCACCTTTGTTTTGGCACCGATTTTGACGGCGCACTGGCCTCGATCCCGTGGGAGCTTGGCGGCGGTGAGGATCTACCGCTTTTAACGCTTGCAATGCTGGAACGCGGTTGGCCCAAAGAGCGGATTGAAAAGGTCTATTCAGGGAACTTCCTGCGCGTCTGGGCAAAAGCTGCGGGTTCATCAGGCTATTCCCCGGCAGCGCCTGCCGCCCCCCCTCCCAAAATCGCGGGCGTCACCTGAATAAGTGTCGGCCCATCGGCCTTTAGCGCCGCTTGCACATCCACCTGTAACGCCGCCAAATCCGCAGGCCGCGTGGCGCGTGCACCAAACGCCTCGGCCAGTTTGCAGAAATCTGGGTTTCGCGCCACCACCGCATTCGGCGCGATCTGGGCGTTTCGCATTGAATCCTCGATCTCTTTCAGCTTGCCATTGTCCCACAGGATGATCGGCAGGCTTAACCCCAGCTCAACGGCTACACCCTCCTGCATGGTATAATGAAAGCCGTAATCGCCCGCGATGGCCACAACCGGCGCATCCCCCAGCCCGATTTTGCCACCAATCGCGGCGGGCAGACCGTAGCCCAGCGTGCCAAAGCCGGTGGGGTGATGCCAACGGTTGGGCTGGGTCAGCGCGTAGACCTCTTTACCGACATAGGCGAACTGGGTCATGTCCGAAAAGATCGTGGTTTCGGCGGGCAGGACCTGCTCCAACGCCTTCAAAATCGCCGCATTACCCGGGCGTTCGCTTTCAACCTCGCGGTGGAACGCCGCCCGCAAGCGTTTGATTTCGCCCGCGTCCCAACCCGCCCCTGCCTTTGTGCCGGAGGCCGCAAACGCCGCCGCCAAAGCCGCCGCGAACAGGGTTGCATCCGCGTGTACCGGCATTTCGGCGCGGTGACGATCCGCCAGAACCAAGGGGTCAAGATCAACCCGCACCATGGGCGCTGTATGGCCCAGCCTGTCGCGCCACAAATCAACCTCGGCCAACTCGCTGCCCAGCACGACCACCAGATCAGCCGAGGCGATCACATCAATCGCCCCGCCCCGGCCAAGACAGGCCCCGAAATTCAGGCGGTGATCGGCGGGGATCAACCCGTTGGCCGCATAGGTGGTGAAACAGGCCGCCCCGGTCATGTCCAGCAAAAGACGCGCCGTTGCCGCCGCTTGCGCACCGCGCGCCGCCCCGCCGCCAAAAATAATCAACGGCCGTTTGGCTGCTTTCAGGGCCGTGAAAACCTGCGAAACTGCGGCTTGCGAAGGCTCCACCGCTTCCGGTGCAGCCAGTTGCGCCGGTGCGCTTGCCGCCAGCGCCCCCAGCGTGCCGATGGATACCTGAATATGCTTGGGCCGCGGCCGCTTGGTTGCAAATTCCAGAAACGCGCGGTCGCTGATAGGCCGCCGTCGCACCGCGCGCCTCATGCGACCAGTCACACACGCAAGCCGCCGCCGCTTCCTGATCCCGCATCTGGTGCAATTGCCCCTGCTTGGCGGCAATTTCATCCAGACAGGACGAGATCACCAGCATCGGCACGCTATCACTGTAAGCCTGCCCCATGGGCGTCATGATGTTGCACAGACCGGGCCCTGTAATCACATAGGCCACGCCGGGCTTGCCGGTGGCGCGCGCATAGCCATCGGCCATGAAACCGGCACCTTGTTCATGGCGCGACAGGACATGGGTGATGCCGGCCTCTTCGATACCGCGATAAAGCTCGATGTTATGCACGCCGGGAATGCCGAATATCACATCGACCCCGCGCGCCTTCAAAGCGTGCGAAATCTGTACGCCAAGCGGGCGCTGTTGGGTTGGGGGTTGGCTCATGATTATCTCCGCCAGAAATTCAGGGTGAACAACACATAGACCGACATCACCTCAAGCCTGCCGATCAGCATACCGCCAGCCAAAAGCCATTTCGCCGTGTCATTCAAGCCGGAAAAATTGCCCGATGGGCCGATTTCGGCCCCAAGGCCGGGGCCGACATTGGCCAGCGCCGTGGCCGCACCCGAAATGGCGGTCACAGGGTCAAGGCCGGTCAGGGCCAGCAGCATCGAAAGCACCGCAAGCGTGGCCATGAACAACATGAAAAACGCCATCACCGAGGATATGATATTCTCGGCCACGGGTCGCCCGTCATAGCGCGGCGTGAAGATGCCGTTGGGTGAATGGATTTTCTTGATCTGCGCCCGAATGGCGGCGAATAACAACTGATAGCGGAAAATCTTGATCGAACAGCAGGTCGAACCGGCACAGCCCCCCACCAGCCCGATCAGGAAAAACAGCACAATCGGAAAGGTGCCCCAAAGCTGGTAATCAACGCTGGCATAACCGGTGCCGGAAATGATCGAGGTGACGTTGAACAGCCCCTCGCGGATCGAATGTTCCAGAAAGTCGCCATTGACCTTCATGCGGTAAGCTGTGGTGACCAGCACCAGTGTGAAAATCACCAGAAGATAGTCGCGCACCTGGGTGTCACGAAACAGCGGTTTGGCGGTTCCACCGATGAATTGAACATAGCGTACAAACGGCAGGCTGGCGAGGATCATGAAGATTGAGGCGACATATTCAGCCGGCCCCGAAAACATCGCGAACGAGGCATCGCTGGTGGAAAAACCACCGGTC
This sequence comes from Alphaproteobacteria bacterium, assembly GCA_013151535.1. Lineage (GTDB taxonomy): Bacteria > Pseudomonadota > Alphaproteobacteria > Rhodobacterales > Rhodobacteraceae > UBA5972. The sequence continues at coordinate 2,785 of JAADIC010000305.1, forward strand.
GACAGGGTGGTGAGGGCGTGCACCACGGCGTCAAAGCCGCTCATTCCGGTGGCGTAATAGGCCAGCACACAGGCCACGGTAAGCCCCAGATAGATGATCGAGATCGAGCGCGCGATTTCAACCGCGCGGGGCAGTATTTTGCCCATTGTCTCGAAACTTTCGGTGCGAAAAATCTGCATCCCGCCGACTTTCAGCATCGGCAGGAACACCATGGCCACCACGATGATGCCGATCCCGCCGAACCATTGCAGCAACCCGCGCCACAAGAGCAGGCCACGCGGCAAATCCTCGAGGTTGTAAAACACGGTCGAACCTGTGGTGGTCAGCCCCGACATGGCCTCGAAAAACGCATCGACAAAACGCGCCTCGGTGGCACCCAGCCAGAACGGCAAAGCGCCGAACAGTGGCAGTGCCAGCCAGACCGTGGTGGTCAGCAGAAATGTCTGCTGGATGCTCAGCCCGGCCCCGGCACGGTTGGCACAAGCAATCGACAGCAAACCGCCGCTCAGCATGGTCAGGAAAGAAGAGATGGCGAAAACCGGCCAATGGCCGTTGCCATCCAGCAAATCCATACCCATCGGCAGCACCATGGTGCCGCCAAGAACGGTGACCAAAAGACCGATAACATATCCGACGGGGCGCAGATCAAACATGTTGGAACGGTTGGCGGGGAAGGGCCAAACTGTCAAGCGGTTTAGAAGCGGCGGGTTCTGATCCGTCGGGTTCTGATCCGTCGGGCTCGGCCTGACCAGCGGCAGCGCCAAACGTTCTCGGGGCGGCGGTTTTCGGTCACCTTTGCGGCAACCGGGAATGAAGCGCATCTCAGAACCATTGCGCTAGCGGGCTAGCGGGCTAGCGGGCTAGCGGGCTAGCGGGCTAGCGGGCTAGCGGGGAAATCTGCGCATCCTTCGCCAAAAGGCAAGCGCAAATTTCATTTTCTGAACGTCAATGTTAGCCCCGTGCCCGCAGGTCTCGCCGGATAATCTTACCCGTGGCGGTCATCGGCATCACATCGATTACCTCGATCCTGCGCGGGGCCACATGGGGCGAAATACGGGTGCGGACGCGCTCGATCAGGGCGGCCTCAAGCCCCTCGGTTCCGGCCCCCTCGCGCAGCACCACAAACGCCTTGACGATTTCGGTGCGCACGGGATCGGGGATGCCCACCGCCGCCGCCATGGCCACGTCGGCATGGCCGGTCAGGCAGTTTTCAATCTCGGTCGGGCCGATTCGGTAGCCCGCCGAGGTGATGACATCGTCATCACGCGAGGAAAAGGTGACATAGCCCTCATCATCCATCCCCCCCAGGTCACCGGTTTTCATCCAGTCTCCTACAAATTTTTCCGCAGTCTTTTCAGGCGCTTGCCAATAGTTCTGAAACATCGTCGGGGTACCTTTGCGCACACAAATCTCGCCCACTTCGCCGCGCGAAACTTCATTCCCCGCACCATCCAGAATGGCCACATCAAAGCCCGGCACCGGCTTGCCAATCGCCCCCGGTTTCTGCACCCCGATACCGGCAGCCGAGGTCAGGCACAGGTTGCATTCGGTCTGCCCGTAGGTTTCGTTGATGGTGATGCCAAGTGCGGATTTACCCCATTCCAGCATATCTGCGCCAAGCGATTCACCACCCGACATGATGGTGCGCGCACCAAAATCCTTGGGCGCACCCCCCTGTCGCATCAGTTTCAGGGCCGTGGGCGGCAGGAACATGTTGCGGATTTTATGTGTCTTTATAAGGCTATAGGTGGCATCAACGTCAAATTTTCCCATCCGGTGGCTTATCAGCGGCACCCCGTAATAGAGGCACAGCATCGCCGTGTTCATCAGCCCGCCAATCCATGCCCAATCCGCCGGGGTCCAACCCACATCACCCCTTTGCGGGAAAAACTCGTGCTGCAATTCCACCGCCGGGCAATGGCCCAGCAAAAACCGATGACCATGCAGCGCCCCCTTGGGCGGGCCGGTGGTGCCGGAGGTGTAGATGATGATCGCCGGGTCTTCGGCCAGGGTTTTGACGGGCGTCAACTGATCCGAGGCGGCCTCGATATCATCCCACAAACCAAACGCATCAGCCGCACCACCTTCGACCACATAGATAACCTTGAGATCGGGCAGCTTGGCTCGAAGATTGCGGATTTTCGGCAGGTTTTCACGATCCGTCAC
>JAADIC010000288.1 GCA_013151535.1 Alphaproteobacteria bacterium
GGACGGCCGCTGGCCGACGGTGCCTGAGAGGATTGCGGGGGTTGCGAACCCTGCGAACCCTGCGGGGGCTGCGTGCCCTGCGGGGGCTGCGTGCCCTGCGTGTGCTGGGATTGCTGGCCCTGCGAAATCGGGGGCTGCGCCGGTGCCACGTTGCCCATGATCGCGGCATAATCCTTGTGATCGGGCGTTACCGCAGACCGGATTTCGTTCTTGTCATCTCCGTTGGCATCGGTCCCTACATCGATACGGGCGATGAACTCGATCCCGTCGAGATCGGCAAAGCCGCCGATACGGCGCGCTGCCTGCGCCTCGGGCGACATGTCCTTGTCGGAAATCCCGCGTGCGGAATTGAGGATACCGCGCACCAGAGAGCGGCCCATATTGCCCCAATCCGGTCCTTTAGGGCTGTAGAGCCCGATCAGCGTGAAGATCTTGCGCCGCGCGTATTGGCCCTCCATTACGGTGAACTCGCCATTGAGATAAACAGCGCCGGTCGAGCCGCGCGTGGTATAACCGCCGGTCCAACCCTGGCTCGGATCATCAAAACCGCCGGGGCGGATGGTCAGGCGCACCTTGACCAGCGTGCCTTTGGGGATCAGGTTGATGTTGCTTTTTGCATCGTTGAAGTCATTCCAGGAACCCATATCGGGACCCTCCTTTTCGTTCAGTTGGGGGATGAGGTTTGATCGGCCACAGCTGCCGGTTCAGAGGATTTTCTGTAGGTCAGCCGGTCACTTGCAGGCGCGCCGGGCGTCCTGATCTTGTCCATCAGACGGCCGAGATGCGGCTCCTCGACCTGCGCCAGACGTCCGGAACGATCCTTGGCCGGTAAGCCCCACGGGTTGATCGTCTGGCAGACGAAGGCGCGGTAGGGCACGCCGTCATCGCCGGACAACTCGGCCATGGTGATGACCTCATCGACGATGCCGGGCAGCTCGAGGCCGGTCTTGGAGCCGTCGATCTGCGGCGAAAACACCTTGCGATTGAAGTCGTCCATCTTCTCGTCGAGGATGCCGACGAACCAGACGTTTTTTGCCCGCGTATGCTGCAGATGCGTCAGCCAGCCGATCATCTCGCGGCCGTGCAGCCCGTAGGCCCCACGCACATCCGGCTTGCCGGTCTTTTCCGACATGGCCTCGGGCTGACCCTTGCACCACCCGAAACACAGCCGACCGGCCACGGTGATCGAGTCGATGAAGATGGTCTCGTATTTCCCGAGCGCAGCCGGATCGCCGAACTGCTTGCACACAGCCGCATAATGCGCCGGGCAATAGGGCTGATCATCGCGCAGCGCCGGATTGGGCCCGCCGATGAATACCGCAAAATCCCGACACTCGGCCCAGGTACGCGGCCGGATCGTGTCGCCCTGCCAGCCCTCGATGGCGAGATCACCCGCCTCGAGATCCATGAACAGGGTGCTGGCGGGATCGAGCGTCCAGAGCAGGCTGGTTTTGCCGATACCGGATTTCCCGAAGATACACCCTTTGATGCCGCGTTGTTCAGCCAAGCGTTCGTCGGCGCTGATGATGGGGAGGCTCATTGCGCGCCCCCCTCATCCAGAAGGGTAATCTTCAGCTTGCCGGTATGGACCGTGCGCGCATCGCGAAACGCCTCCTGCATAGAGGACGGCCAGGCCGCGAATTTGCGCTCGGCAACCCTGTAGCTGATGTCGATAATCTCGGCGGGGTGATCACCCGCTGCGCGGATGCGTTCGACCATGCGGGCCAGTTGTGCCTGATCCCAGGCAACGCGCTTGGGCAGGTCGGCTTTGACCGTGATCTCGCCATCCGCAAACCGAACCGTTCCGGTGTCCTTTTGTGCAAACCGGCGCAAATCGTCGGCCTGATCGGCGTATTTCAGGGCCAGCGCACCATCGAGCCAGTCGCAGGCCATCTTGGCCGAGCGCAGCGCCTTGGTGGTTTCCTGCTGAAGGCGGGCCAGTTCCGCCGCCGGCAAGGCCGCGATTTCGCCCACGGCCATGTGCTTGAGCGCCTCGAGCGTGATGTGATTGGGAATGTTCATGTCCATTCCCCTCACGCCATGGCCCGGGGCACGTTCGGGGTCGCTTGGCGGATCTGCTCGGCCTCGAAAGCCTCCACATCCTCGAGCCGGTAAACGACCCGCCCGCCAAGCTTGATGAATTGCGGGCCTTCACCGGCCCAACGCCACCGCTCCAGTGTGCGCGGTGAAATGTTCCATCGAGCCGCAAGCTCGATCTGGTTGAGGTGTCTTGTCGCCATCGTCATCTCCTTGGGATTTGTGCGAAAACCTGAGGATGAGAATGGCACTGCGGCAGGTAGGAGCCGGGAAGGTGCGAGGTAGGAGTGAAGGTAGGAATCGAGTTTTTCGAGCCTGAAACGAAAAAATCCGCCACGACGGGCGGATTTCAATGGATCAGCAGATTCGGGATTCGCTTAGACGTAAATCCGGCAGGTCCCGTTTTTCTCTTCGATGAACTCGCGCCAATCTTTGTGCTTGGAAAAGGCTTTTCCGAGGGTGTTAACGCTGTCCTTATATCCTGCATCGAATAGCACAGTTGTGGTCGAACATTCCGGCTGTCCCGAATCCCACGCTTCGAACAGATGCCGGATCACCGCCTTCTGTTTCGATCCTTTGAATGTGTAGCGCTGTCCCCGAACGGTAATGACGCCCCCGTCCGCAGCCATGACAACCGGGGCCTCTTCGTTACCAGTTCCCAAGGAAACGCGGGCCGCGAGCATGTTGGCATCAACGAGAAATCCTGTTCCGGTGTTCGCGACAGATTCAATGGCAACGATCTCATGACCAGAGACATGAACCGTTGGAAGCGCCGTTTCCGGACCCAAGCTCAGCACGACACGAAGGCCGGGCGACGGCCGCGTTTGTGTCTTTGTCTTGAATTCTTGCCAGATTTTGGAATTGGAAAGACCACGCGCAAGCCAGACCGGTACCTTTTTAGCCCGCCCCGGCAGGCGGCAATCTTCGATCTCCCAAAGCAACCCAGGAATCAATGTCACTGGCCGGATTGCCAAAGGACAATCGAGGCCTGACAAAGCGAGCGCAATCAATTGCTCGAACTGCAGCTCGAACGTGACCAGTTCATCCGCATCCGCTTTGAGCCAACCGGCATTCGGGCTGAAATACCCGTATCCATTATGCTCTGCCGACCATATCAGGTTTACCGGTTCATCATCATGGTCGACCAGCGACGTAATGGCCCGTCCCCCCTGAACAGGTTTCAGAAGGCCGGCTTTTACAAGCTGCTCTCCTTGTGTGGGAAAATATGTCATCAGGGCGGAATGGCTGATCCGCCCTGATGGAGTTTCGGCAATGGTCCGGATCAACTCCGCCGCGCGACGATCAATCTTCAATGAGGATCGGGTCATCAACCAGAATTCCCCAGCGACGCAGATATTTCTCCCCGACCAGCTGTTCCTGCTCGGTCCGGTCCTTCAAATTGCAGCCATGTGGCATGGTAATGGTCAGGGGCAGCGTGCGCCCCCGGGATTCTCCCCTCGGCTGGAACTTGATCACCAGTTTTGCCTGTGTCACGACCCAACCGCCGCCCAGGGGATTGCCCGTTCCAAGCCGGTCTGCCGCCATGTCCCAGATCGTCCGGTCCGCCTTGCTCAGGCATTCCAGCGTCACACGCTCGGTATTGGTGTCGATCGGCATCAGCCGAAGCTGCCGGATTTCCACAGTATCAATACCATCTTCCAGATCGGTTGGAAATTCGTATGGATGCAACAGAACGCCCAGATCATAGGTGCGCAACGGCACCTTTTTGCTGTCAAATTCGATGCCCAGCAGATCCCGCGCCATGAAGCGGACCATTTCTTCGCGGCTTTCGCGATCATTGGCTACCACCTCGATAACGCCGGTGTCCGGCTCATAAGTCATTGCCGCCTCGAACACCGGCCGCCGGGCACGGCGAACCAGATCCCCGTTGTCGAACGCAAGGAAATCGTCCAGCTGCCCTTCGCGATAGATGGTGATCTGGACCAGTTCGCAATCTTCGCCATCAAAGGTCGGCCGGACACGACGGAAAATGTCGACATGGACATTGTTCGAGGAAAATCGCGTGCGCAGGGCCGCCTTGAAAGCCTCGAGGGCTACAGGGTCTTGGCTGACCAGCAAATCCGGCTGAGCTTCGAAACCATCCCAAAAGCGTCCGCGCCGCCGCTCGTCGGTATAGCGCACTTCCTCAGCATGGCGGAAAAGCGCGTCTTTATTGAGGAACATCCAGAGCGCGCGATCGTAACCATTTGCCAAAACGTCAAGATCCGCACGGTTTTCGACCACACTATAGAGGGCGGTTTCTCCGGCATCATCAGCCATGGAACTTACGCGGTCCGCATCGACGGTTATGCGCGCTTTTGCATCCTCGTCCATCTCGTCGACGGCCTGCAATAGCGGGCGGATAACGTCTGGCGCGTCCGCGTCCCAATTCATCGGCGTCGGTAGCTCGATACCGGTCGTGTCAAAATAGGTCCGAAGCGATGCTACCGGTGTATTGCGAATGAAGGTCGTTACCGACGCCATGTAGTTCTCCTTAGCCTTTGATGTTGCGGGGATCATTCCCATGGGAATCCGACTGCGCAATGCGCCCGTCGCGATTGTGAATCTTGAATTCGGTATGCGCATTGCGGCTGATATCGCGTCCGCGATCGACCGCCGCCTGCTTGGTGTCGAAATGCCCGCTGGAGCGCTGCGCACCCCCGCGCTTTACATCCCAGCCACCCTCCGAGTTTGGCACGACGTGATGCGTGCCCGATTTTTTGTTCGATGCCATGACGGCCTCCTTTCCAATTCGTGAGAATCACAACGCAGAAATACATTTTTGTTCGATATAGTGGTATGTGGCGCACTACCCTCTTGTCAAGTACGATTTTGTTCGCCATACCGAACAAAAAATCTTGACACCGCAAAGGGAACCAAATGAGCACTTCACTGGGAGAAAAAATCAAACGGCACCGGCAGGAGAAAGGTTATTCGCTGGACAAAATGGCCGAGCTCACCAACACCAGCAAAAGCTACCTGTGGGAAATCGAGAACCGCGACACCCGCAAGCCGTCAGGAGAAAAACTGTCCAAGATCGCCGAGGCCCTGTCAGTGACCACCGACTATCTGCTTGATGAGACGGCCGAGCCAAATAATGAAGTTCTTCAGAAAGCGTTTTTTAGAGAGTTCCGAAAGCTCGAAGAAGAAGATCAGAAAAAAATCGAACAGATGATAAAACTTTGGGGGCGTAAAGATTGAGCTTGCCTACGACGCCCGAAGGCTGGGCTATCCACCTGACAAAGCTTCTGGATCATGTGCGCAAAGCCCATGGCATTGCCCGCTTTCCGATTGACGTCGCCTCGATCGCCAAGGATTATTCGCGTCAGGTTTTCCCCGACGCACCGATCACCATGGTTGAAGGCCTCGATCTGTCCAAAGGGCTTGAAGGCATGCTGATGCCCAATCCGCATAGTGAGGGCGAATGGGGGATCATCTACAATACCAATATCGCGTCGCCCGGAAGGCGGAATTTCACTTTGGCCCATGAACTGGGTCATTACTTATTGCACCGGAAAATTCGCCCCCTGGGGCTGGAGTGCACATTCCAGCAGATGGGAAACTGGCGGTCCGAACAGGGTAAAATCGAAGCTGAGGCCAACCGATTTGCCTCGTTTCTTCTCATGCCCCTGAATGACTTTCGGGAGCAGATTTCCGGCCAGAACATCGACATCGACCTTATGCGGCGGCTGGCTGAACGCTATACCGTTTCCTTGACTGCCGCCATTTTGAAATGGCTGACGATCACGGATCAGCGCGCCAAGTTGGTCGTGGGCAAAGAAGGCTTCATCGATTGGGCCTGGTCGAGCGACCCACTTTTGAAATCCGGCATCTACTACGCTGCCCGCCAGAGGGTGACAGAGCTTCCGGCGCAATCATTGGCAGCACAAAACGTAGACAGGGAAATTGCCCGTAACGGTGCCCAGCATCCTGCCGGTGTCTGGCAAGGGCAGGAACCGGTACAGGAAATGACCGTTTACGGGCGGCAAAACGAAATGACGATTTCCTTACTGCTCTATCCACGGCACGCCCGCTCCGGATGGGTAGGCGCAGAAATTGAAAAAGAGCCGGTCAGCGATACATACGACCGGTTCGTTTCCAAGGGCTGAACCGCGACAAGCATTTGCTCGTACAATCGGGTTTTCGCCAGATTCAGAATCGTTTCGCTAACTGATTCCTTAATAAAGGTTTTAGCCATATCCTTTCGTAGTAAAGCTTACTTGGTTCCTGAAATTCGAAGCGGTCAGCTTTCTAATGTTTTCGTTCCGCCACGCGCGGTTACGTTAACCAATTGATATTACTTGATATACTCTCACACATCCCTTTCATACGACCAACTCACTCTCTGGAGGTCGTTATGGAAGAACAAATCGTCGGGCCGGACCCTTATCCGGTGGACAGGATGAACACGGAGGAGCGGCTTGCTAATCTGAGCCGCATCCTGGCGGCGGGCATCCGGCGGATGCGCGGGCCCGATATCGAAAGGGCGCCGGAAACTGGTGAGCCAGAACCTGATACACCCCGATATGTCGAGGTGGTCGGCAAGAGCCGCCGCGGGCGGCGCACCAAGATCCGGATCGGGGGTGGCGAATGACGTCTGCCCCAGCATCCCCGCCCAAGCCGGGCAAACACCCCGCCACCGACCAGACCGTTCTCTCCCGCCTTGCGGCCCTGAAAACCATGAGCGTGAACGAGCTGAAGGAAGAATGGGAACGGCTTTTTGCCTCTGGCGCGCCGAATAACAGCCGGTCCTATCTCCTATCTGGAAATCCGCATTGCCTACCGTATTCAGGAGCTGACCCATGGCGGGCTGTCCAAGAAAAGTCGCCAGATGCTGAAGGCGCTTTCGGCCGAGATGAACGGCAAGCGGATGGGCGGCCAGCCCAGGATGCTGGATGATCGAAAACCCATCCCCGGCACCCGTAAACTCCGCTGCGCCATTTACACCCGCAAATCCACCGAGGACGGGCTGGAACAGGAATTCAACCCCCTTGATGCCCAGCGCGAGGCCTGCGAGGCCTATATCACCAGCCA
>JAADIC010000326.1 GCA_013151535.1 Alphaproteobacteria bacterium
ACGGGGCGGATTTTCTCGATCGCATCAAGCGCTTCGGGCGGGATGTTTTCAAACTCGTAAGTAACCACATCGACCGATTGGGCGAAGGTGCGGATGGCGACCTGATCGGTGTATTCAGCGGTGGTGATGCGGTCGGCAACTTGTCCGGCGGGCGGGTTTGTGCCGGGTTCGAATATATGGGTTTTGAGGCCGAGGCGCGAGGCGGCGACTGACAGCATGCGGCCCAGTTGTCCGCCGCCAAGGATGCCGATGGTCGCGCCGGGTTTTAAGGGGTTAGTCATCAATTGGCGCGTCCGGAATCGAGGCCGACAGATCGGCGCGCCACTTGTCGAGACGCGCAGCGATTTTCTCGTCCTCATTGGCCAGAATTGCCGCCGCCATCAGCCCGGCATTGGCCGCACCTGCCGCACCAATGGCCATGGTGCCAACCGGATAACCCTTGGGCATCTGGAGGATGGAATAAAGCGAATCCACCCCTGAAAGCGCCTTGGTTTGCACCGGCACACCCAGCACCGGCACCCGGGTTTTGGAGGCCATCATGCCCGGCAGATGCGCCGCCCCGCCCGCCCCCGCGATGATGACCTTTAGGCCGCGATCAACGGCGGTTTTACCGTATTCCCACAACCGGTCCGGCGTGCGGTGGGCCGACACGATACGGGTTTCATAGGCGATATTCAGCGTGTCCAGAATATCGGCGGCCTCGCGCAGGGTGGGCCAATCGGATTGGCTGCCCATGATGATCCCGATTTTGATGTCTGGCATGTGGTGACCTCTTTTTGCCTGCCGTAGCAAAGCTGGCGCTTTTAGGCAATGATGTCTGGGGTCAACTCGTCTTCGATACGGGCGATTTTGTCTTTGAGGACGAGTTTGCTTTTCTTCAGGCGGCGCAATGTCAATGGATCGGCCTTGCCGTGTTCGTGCAGCGCGGCGATGGCGTCATCAAGATCGCGATGCTCGCGGCTGAATATCTGAAGCTCGACGCGCAGAACCTCGCGGCGTTTCATTTGCTGGGATGTGTCCATGGACCTGCCGGTTATTGGTGTTGTCCCCGTCTTATACACAGCAATCGCGCGCGCATAGCCCGAGATTTGCCGCAAGGCCTTGAGATTGGCCCATCTGGCCCCCATATTTTGCGTGTGGCCGCCAAAACGGGGCCGCAAAAATGGAGTCGCTTACAGGTAAAGGGCTTGGGAACATGACAAAAATGACATTCGCTTCGCATCCGTTTTTATTGGGATTCGAGCAGTTGGACCGGCTGGTTGAACGCACGGTGAAATCCGGCAACGATGGCTATCCGCCGTATAACATTGAACAATCCGCTGCGGATGCCTATCGCATCACGCTGGCTGTGGCTGGTTTCGCCGAGGATGATCTTTCGATCACGCTTGAGGATCGGCAATTGAGCGTGCGCGGGCGGCAGGCTGATGACAGCGAGGGGCGGGTATTTCTGCATCGCGGCATCGCGGCGCGGCAGTTTCAGCGTACATTCGTGCTGGCGGACGGGGTTGAGGTGGCTGCGGCCTCCATGGAAAACGGCTTGTTGTTTGTCGATCTGAAACAGACGGCACCGGATTCGGTGGTGAAAACCATCAAGATTACGCGGGGTTAGACGATGGATCAGCAATTTGATATTGACGGTGCGGTCACGAAACCCATCGTTTATGTGCGCCCGGTGGCGGTGAAAGACCTGCCCGCAGAGTTGCGCGCTGAGACCGGTGATTTAAGCGTGCTCTATTCGGTGCATGACAAAGACGGGCAACGGCTGGCGCTGGTGGGCGATCGCAAACTGGCCTTCGCGCTGGCGCGGCAATATGATTTCGCGCCCGAGAATGTACATTAAGGCGACTTCGTGCTCAGCGTTAATCACGCGTTAGGATTCTTTGGGCCTTAATGGGGCGTGCATAGAATTCGGAGGCTGATATGGACGCGCTCATCGAAACCGATTTGCCGCTTTTGGCGCGGGCCACGGCGCGCCAGCCCTTGTTGGGGCTGACGATCCTGCTGGTCGAGGATAGCCGCTATTGTTCGGAAGCGGTGCGCCTGTTGTGCCGTAAAAGCGGGGCGCGGTTGCGGCGCGCGGATTGTCGGTGGGCGGCTTATCGGCATCTGGCGACCTATCGCCCCTCATTGGTGATCGTGGATATCGGGCTGCCCGATGGCTCTGGGCTGGATATCGTGCGCGATCTGGCGGCGCATCGGCCCAATGCGCCGAAGGTTTTGGCCACATCGGGCGATGATCCGGCGCTGTGTCGGGCGGATTCGCTGGCGGCGGGGGCGGATGGATTTCTTGAAAAGCCATTGAAAAATATACAAAGTTTCCAGACACAGATTCTGGCCCTGTTTCCGGATCGTAACCTGCCGGATCAACGCCGGATCATTCCGTTCAAGGCCGAGATTGAGCCGGACACGCTGGCGCTTTCAGAAGATTTGCGCCATGCGGCTGAACTGGTGGAGGAGGCAAGCAAGGCGGGCGACCACGAGACCCTGATCTATTGCGCCCAGTTTTTGCATTCGCTGGCCGAGGCAAACGGCAATCGGCGGACCAAATTACTGGCCGGTGATCTGGCAAATGTGATCGCTGGCGGGGCGAGTAACGGCAAGGATGTGGCCCGATTGCTGGCCCATCTGGCTGATCTGGTTGCGAAAGGCGAACAGATTTAGGCCCTTATTCGGCTTTCTTGGCCGCCGGTTTCTTTTTCGCCACAGGCTTTTTCTTGGCCGCAGGTTTTTTTGCCGCCACCTTCTTTTTGGCGGGTTTCTTTTTGCCTTTGGTGGCGGCTTTGGCATCGACCAGCTCCACCGCGATTTCCATGGTCACACCTTCCGGCTCCATATCACGCGGCAGGGTGGCGTTGATCTTTTCCCATTTGACATAAGGGCCATAGCGGCCAGCCATGACGTTGATCGCACCGCCATGTTCCGGATGTTCGCCCAATTCCCTGATCGGTTTTGCCGCCGCCCCCCGCCCGCCGCGCGCCGCCTTTTCGGCCAGCAATTCCACCGCGCGGTTCATGCCGATAATCAGCACTTCGGCGGGGTCTTTGATGTTGGCGTAGAGCTTTTTCGCCTTTCCATCGACTTGGGTCGTGTGCATCACATAGGGCCCGAACCGCCCGATGCTGGCCTCGACCGGGCCCCCTTCGGGGTGCTCGCCGATCAGGCGGGGCAGGGACAGCAGATCGAGCGCCTTTTGCAAATCAACCTCGCCCAGATCCATGCCCTTGGGGATGGAGGAGCGTTTTGGTTTCGGCTCTTCCTCGGTGGCGACGCCAAGCTGAACGTAAGGGCCAAAGCGCCCTGAACGCAGGGAAACCGGGATACCATCGGGGTTTTCACCCAGCAATTTTCCGTCCGGCCCGGCGATATCGCCTTCTTCGGCCTCGCCTGCCAGCGGGCGGGTGTAGCGGCATTCCGGATAGTTGGAACAGCCGATAAAGGCGCCGCCTGAACGCGCCGTT
>JAADIC010000123.1 GCA_013151535.1 Alphaproteobacteria bacterium
TCCTGAACTTTATCGACAAATAACGGATCGGTGGACAGTTTGAACGTCTCGCTTCGGTGCGGTTGCAGCCCGAACGCACCCCAGATGCGCCTCTGATGCATCCCCTTCACCTGCGTCCGGTGCGGTCTTGCTCTCGACATTTTCAGGCTGAGATTGCGCTGTTTCCTGGCTCTGCTCAAGGGTTGCCAATGGCTCATCGGCTTGTTGGTCCCCACTTCCAGCGGTGCCGGGCGGAACCTCTTGGGTGTCCTCACCCCTGTTTTCCTGCCCCTCCACTGAAGCAGGCGCGCCATCACCCACACCCGTTTCAAGACCGTTATCGGTTCCAGCACCTTCACCGCTTTCACCCGTTTTTTCAGCCACGCCGCTTTCACCACTTTCACCAGCCTTGCCGCCTTCACCAGTCTCTCCGGGTTCACTGGCTTCAACACTTTCACCGGCTTTGCCAGCATCGCGGCCTGCACCAGCATCACCAACATCAGGGCCTTCGCCTTGTTCAGCACCATCACTGGTCGCAGTCCCTCCGGCATTCTCGCCGCCTTGACTGTTTTCGTTAGCTTCACCGCCCTCACCAGGCTTGCCAGCCTCAGCCCCATCGCCAGCCTCGCTACCTTTGCCAGTCTCGCCGCTGTCGCCAACGTCATTTCCACGATTAGAGCCACCATTTTCACCGTCATTCGCACCCTCACTGGGCTGCTGCTCTGATCCTTGGTTCGTGCTGTCGTTCACCTCGTTTTCTTGCTCCGGAGGTATTTGCTCGTCTTGCGTGCCGCTCGCCTGTGAGTCTGCAAACATGGCGAATGGTGACGGCAGTGGCGGAAAAAAGTTGGCGGGTGTAAATTGCGCCAACAAATATGCAATTACGGCGGCTGAAAGGGCATGGGGCCACATCCCGGCAACGGCAGCAAACTGTGCAGCCAACATTTTCCAAAAGGATCGCCCTGGCATCAATGAAATGTCTGGCCACAATGCCTTTGGATGGCGCAAAACCGCCAAAAACTCCCGCGCTGAAACAGTGGCGACACCTTCTTCATGTGCGGTATCAAGCGCTTGTTGGGTCCAGCTAGACGCGCTTAACCGGGCAAGGGCCATACGCCCCGTTTGGGTTCGATCAAGAATTGGAGCAACGAATGCTGTTGCTGCCGATATTGGGCCAATTTTCCAGACCCAAAGCGTCATAAGAAACGGGGTTGCGAACACAATTGAACCCGCCAGAAATGCGGCTGAAATCGGCAGCCCGCGCAATGAGGCTGACATCAAACCTCCGACAACAAGAATAATTGCGGCGGAAATACAGCCTATCGCAAATCTGTGAAGGCGTTGGCTATGGGCAAGACGAACAGCATCAGTTTTGCCATTTTGTTGGAAGCGGGCATGGCGCTTGCGAATTCGGGCAAGGATCATCGAGCTGGCCCCAAGCCCAACGCCGCCCGCCAAACCCAGAAGGATCGCCGCCATCAAAGTCCAGTCGATCAACGCGGTTTGACGCCCCGCACCCACCCAACCAATTAGAATGGCCCACAGCCAAATCACGATCAAAAGACCCGGGCCAACAACCCGCCACGCTTTCGCAAGTGTTTCCGTCGCTGTTATTGGCCTCGCGTGGTTCATACCTATCCAGAGTTGAAATGTGTCCGGCTAAAATAATTGGTCCAGCGTAAAAACTAGGTAGGTACAGGTCAACCGATTTACACTGGGAAGCCTAGGACTTGCAAGGCTCAGGTGGCGCCACTCAAACTCGATTAAAGGTCTAAAATATCTTGCGGTTACAAAGCGCAATTGGTGCCGAAATCCGGGGGCCACTTTCGGGCGCGCACTTAAACCCCGACATATCTGTGGATCAGCTCTTTGTCGGCCTCAAGTTCTGCGGGCGTCGCCTCCAGCACCGCGCGGCCGTTTTCGATGATGACCACGCGGTCGGCGATCTGCAACACGGCCTCAACCCGCTGTTCCACCAGCACAATCGCCACCCCTTGGGCTTTCAGTGCCACCACCGCATCGCGGATCAGCGCGATCATCGAGGGTTGCAGGCCCTCGGTCGGTTCATCCAGCAGCAGCAGTTTCGGGCGCAGGCACAGGGCGCGCGCCGTGGCCAGCATTTGCTGTTCGCCACCCGACAGGGTTTCGGCGCGTTGATCCAAGCGTTCGCGCAGGCGCGGGAACATGGTCAGGACGTCTTCCAGCACTTGGGGGCCGGAACCGCGCGCCATCAGCCCGATCTGCAAATTCTCGGCCACGCTCAACTCGCTGAACAAACGGCGGCCCTGCGGGATATAGCCAACGCCGTGTTTCGGGATTTGATGGGCGGGCAGGGCGGAAATATCGGTGCCGTCCAGCAGGATCGCCCCCGAGCCAAGTTTCACCTGCCCCATGATCGCCTTGAGCAAGGTGGTTTTCCCCGCGCCGTTGCGCCCCAGCAGGCACAGGATTTCACCAGCTTTGGCCTCGAGGGACAAATCGCGCAGCACCTGCACCTTGCCATAACCGGCATTTATGTTGCGCACTTCCAGCATCAGCCCCCCAGATAAGCGGTCTGAACCGCCGCGTTGGCATGGATTTCTTCCGGCGTGCCCTCGGCGATGATCTGCCCGAAATTCATCACCGTGATGCGATCCGCCAGCGCCATGACCACGTTGATGTTATGCTCGATCAGCAGGATGGTGGTGTCGGCGGCGACCGCTTTAATCAGGGTGATGAATTCGGCCACTTCGCCGTCTGACAGGCCCTGGGTTGGCTCGTCAAGGATCAGCAAGCGCGGCTTTTGCCCCAACCCCATGGCGATTTCCAGCAGGCGCTGATGGCCATAGGCCAGATCCCCCGCGATCTGATCGGCGCGATCTTGCAGGCCGACCTTGGCAAGGGCCGCCTGCACCTCGGCCTCAAGCGCGCCCATTTGGCCACCCATGCGCCGCTGCACCGCAAGCGAGACGTTTTCATGCACGCTAAGCTCGGTGAAGATCGAGGTGATCTGGAAGGTATAGGCCATGCCCGCCTGAATGCGTTTATGGGCGGGCAAAGTGGTCACATCTTGCCCGTCAAACATCACCGTCCCACAACTGAGCGCAATGCGCCCGCATAGCAGCGACACGAAGGTGGTTTTACCTGCGCCGTTGGGGCCGATCAGGGCGCGGATTTCTCCCTCCTGCAAGGTGAAGTCGACGTTTTCCACGGCTTTGAGACCGCCAAAATGGCGGCTGACACCCTTGGTTGACAGCAAAGTCACGGCAGCCATTTGAGCCACCTTTCACGCACAAACCCCATGATGCCGCGCCGCATATATAGCGTCAGAAGGATCAGAACCACACCCGCCACCAGCATATGGGCGTCCGTGAAGGCACTGGAAATGTCGCGCAGATAGAACATGAACAGGGTGCCAACGAACGGGCCAATGATCGTGCCAGCCCCGCCCAGCAGCACATAAAGCAGCGGCAGGATCGAGAACGGTACCTCGGCAAAACTGGCCCCGACCGTGCCAAACAGCGCGCCGTAAGCCGCCCCGGCAGCCCCGGCCATGGTGCCCGACATCACCACCGCCGCCAGCTTATGGGCCCATGTGTCATAGCCAAGCATGCGCGCCCGTTCCTCGTTTTCACGGATCGCGATCAGCACCCGACCCATGGGCGAGCGCACCAGACGGTAAATCGCCAGCAGGCAGATCGAGAACAGCAACAGCGCCGCCAGATAGCGGTTATTGGCATCCGACAGATCAATCCCGGCGATCTGGCGCACGGGTTGGGCGATGACAAAACCCTCGTCACCCCGCGTCCAGGGGTTGGAAGTAAAGGATGGTCAGGAACACCGCCTGGCTGAACATCAGGGTGACGATCATGAACGCCACGCCGATGGTGCGCAGGGCCAAAAGGCCAACGATCAGCGAAAACACGGCGGCGGCGGCAATGCCGATCAGGAAGGCCGGGCCAAGTGAGACCTCCCAAAGGCGGATCGGCATGCCCATGCCGTACATGCCGACCGCAAAGAACATGGCGTGGCCGAGGCTCAGCAATCCGGCGTAACCGAACATGATATTATAGGCCATGGCGTAAACCGCCAGCACCATGATCCGCGCCAGATTGCCGTGGTGATAGGCGGGCAGGATGAAGTTGAGGCCAAACAGCACCGCAATCAGCCCAAGGTGGAAAATCAACGCGCGGCTCATGCGGGTTTGGCCCCAAACAGGCCTTGCGGACGATAGACCAGCACCATGGCGACCAGCAATGTCGCCAGAATTTTCGCCAATGTGGGCGAGAAGAAGACTGAGATGATGCCGTTGGACAGCCCGATCAGAATCGCCGCGACAACCGTGCCGCGCAGGCTGCCCAAACCGCCGATGATGACGACGATAAAGGACAGCAACAAAGGATCGCCACCCATCAGGTAATGGGCCTGCTGAATGGGTGTAATCAAGACTGCGCCAAGGGCCGCAAGTGCGGCCCCGAGGCCAAAGACAAAGGCATAAACCCGCTCGACCGGAATGCCAAAGGCTTGCGCGGTTTCGCGGTCAAGCTGGGTGGCGCGCAGGATCAGGCCGATTTTTGAGCGGGTCATCAAGGCCCAGATGGCCAGCCCAATGGCGATGGCGGCGGCGATGACGAACAGCTTGTAAGACGTGGTTGCCAGGCCCCATGGGTAGTAAAACTCCATACCCTTATCGGTGAATTCAACCCACGGAATGGCGAGGCGCTGGTTGAAGGGCGGGGCAACCGGTTTGGCGTCAGGGCCGAAGGTCATCAGGGTCACTTGCTGGATCACATAAAGCATGCCGATGGTGGCGACGATGGTGCGCTCGGGGTCGTAATTCAGGCGGCGCAATATCAGCCAGTCACTGGCCACCGCCAATGCGCCCACCAGCAAAGGCGCGATAATCAGCGCGGCAACAAAGCCGATCACGGGGGAGCCTGCCAACGCGTTGGCCACCCCATAAGCAAACACAGCACCAAGCATGAAAAACTCGCCATGGGCGACATTGACCACCCGCATGACGCCAAAAACCAGCGAAAGGCCAAGCGCGGTCAGGGTCAGAACCGAGGCCTGAACCAGCCCTTCCAGAATGGCGAGGATAAGATGCGGGCCGAATTCCATTGAATGCCTTCAGGTTAAGAAACCCCGCATCGGGTGCGGGGCCTCCTTATTGCCAACCGGCCCCGCATCGGGTGCGGGGCAAGCATTGTTCTAGAACGACCGAGTGGTGTAATCGGTCTCGTCCGGATAGAACGTATCCTCGATCGAGGTGGTATGCACCAGATCCAAACGCCCGCCCTTGACCTTGGTGATATATTGATGGCCGAACACCTGATGGGTCTTGCCATATCTTGGCCCCTTGCGGATGATCCTGCCCCTCGGGCATGTCGGTCATCGCCTCAACCGCCTCGATTAGTTTTGTGCGATCCGCAGGCCCCTGATAACCCGACGCCTCCATCCCCGCCTTGATTACGTTCAGGGTCTCCCAACAGCCAAACATATGGGCGTAGGTCGAGATTTCCTTGGGATTGTCGAGCGAGGCACCATTATCATCCACACCGACAGCGGCGCGGAAAAACTTGTCGGCATCGGTTTGGTTGGCCTGCGCATACCGCG
>JAADIC010000053.1 GCA_013151535.1 Alphaproteobacteria bacterium
ATATTGGCGGCTCTAAAGTAGTGTGAAACCAATCAGGAACTGAGTTGCTTTAGCCAGTATTGAAACCTTTGGCGATTCACACCAAAATCGCTTGAACCAAAGCGGGCGCGTGAGAACACCGCGAAAGTGGAGCGCCCGCCATCAAGATCAATGAATTTGATCGAGATGTAATCGGGATAGCCGATGGTTTTGGAGCGTGCAATATAGGTGACGAACAAGTCCTCGGGGGACCCCGCCAGGCGTTCGACCTTGTCAGTCGCCAACGCCACCGCATCGAACGCTTTGGCAAGGTTTTTGGCATCCATGCCAAATTCAGGCGACGGGTGCTTGGCATCTTCGGGGCGCTGGATGAAAACATTGCGCTTGCGAAACTTGCTGCCCTTGAACGGGTCCACATGCCAGACATTCGGATCACTCGGGGCCATTCGCACATAGGCGAAAAACCCGGCGACAAAGATCAGAAACAGCAGAAAGGCAGTTTTCATTTGCTGGCCTCCAATTCTGCGGCGCGGCTCTCGACCAGTTCAACGATATGATCGATCATCGCGTCATTCTCCAGCTTGTGATCCTGTTTACCCGCCAGATAGACCATGCCCGCGCCCGCGCCGCCACCGGTAAAACCGACATCAGTCATCAGGGCTTCGCCCGGGCCATTGACCACGCAACCGATGATCGACAGGCTGATCGGGGTGCGGATATGGGCCAGTCGATCCTCCAAAGCGGCGACGGTTTTGATGACATCAAAACCCTGACGCGCGCAGGACGGGCAGGAAATGATCGACACGCCGCGATGGCGCAGGCCCAAAGATTTCAGGATTTCAAACCCGGCTTTGACCTCTTCCACCGGATCGGCAGACAGCGACACGCGGATGGTGTCACCAATGCCGGACCACAGCAGATTGCCAAGCCCGATGGCGGATTTGACGGTGCCGGATTTCAGCCCGCCTGCCTCGGTTATGCCCAAATGGATCGGCGCGTCGGTCATGTCGGCCAGCGCATTGTAAGCCGCCGCCGTCATGAACACGTCCGAGGCTTTCATGCTGATCTTGAAATCGTGAAAATCATTGTCCTCTAAAATCCGGATATGATCCATGCCGCTTTCAACCATGGCATCCGGGCATGGCTCACCGTATTTTTCCAGCAGGTGCTTTTCCAGCGAGCCGGCATTGACCCCGATGCGGATTGAGCAGCCATTGTCGCGCGCCGCCGCGATCACCTCGCGCACCCGCGCCGGGCTGCCGATATTGCCAGGGTTAATCCGCAGACAAGCCACACCTGCCTTGGCCGCCTCGATCCCGCGTTTGTAGTGAAAGTGGATATCCGCCACCAGCGGCACCGGGCTTTCACGCACGATCTGGTGCATGGCTTTGGTCGCGGCCTCATCCGGGCAGGACACCCGCACGATATCGGCCCCGGCCTCGGCACAAGCCTCGATCTGGGCCAATGTCGCGGCCACATCCGAGGTGATGGTGTTGGTCATGGTCTGCACCGTGATCGGGGCCGCGCCGCCCACGGCCACATCGCCCACCATCACCTGGCGCGATTTGCGCCGCTCGATATTGCGCCACGGGCGGAGGGGGTTGTGGGACATGGATCGGCTTTCACAATTGCAGCGGGGCTTGCACGTTCTAGCGCGTTCCGGTCACAGTGACAACGGGTGGGGTTATTCGGTGTTGAGCGTGATAACCCGTGGATTATCCAGCGTTTTCAACGCCTCGGCATCATTGACCGCCATATAGCTTTCCAAAATATCCTTGGGCGCAAGGGCGACGTTTTTAACCACCGAAGTATCACCCCCCAGAGGCCCGTAAGCCTTGCCATCCAGCGTCAGGTATACCGCGCCGGAATTGCCCGCCCGCAAAGTGGTGCTGGTGGCCCCGGTTGGCAGTTGGAAACTTTCACCGGCATCAAGGATTTTCTCGAACAGGATGGTGCCATCGGCCAAAGACACCCGCACCCAGGCGGCCCGGGTGGCAACCACCGCAACCGTTGGCGCGGCCGGTTCGGTCACACGCGGGCTTTCGGTGGCCATCAAATCAGCGGTTTCCTGGGCCCGAATACCACCGCTATTTTCCACCAGCGCGCCGATATTGTCGGGGTCAAGGGCGGCAATCGGCCCGTCGCGCGGCGTCATCACCGGCACCTCAAGCTCTTTGGGGCGGTAAAGCTGATCGAGCGCCGCGGCGCGCGCCGACACGGTTGGCAATTCGGCAACCAGGGCGCTGTCATCTTCAAGCGGGCTGATCTGAACCCGCTGAATGTCCTGCAACACCGTCCATGCACCGTAGCCAAGGCCGAAAATCAGCACCAGCAGCACAAAGATCGAGCCAAGCCCCGAGGCTGAAATATGGGTCATGAACCCATCATTGACGAGGGCCATATTGGCGCGCGGGTTGGACAGGGGATCAAAACCCTGCCCGGCAGAGGCCACTTTCAGGGGCGCGCGCGCGGTTGCGGGTTTGCTGGTCTGGGTCTGTCCCTTCAGGCCCAGATGAACACCGTCAAAACTGGCCTCTTCACAAAACTGCTGGTACGCCTTTTCCGGCTCAAGCCCGAGATAACGCGCGTAAGACCGCACATAACCGGCAATGAAGCCCGGCGTATGAAAGGCCGTCACATCGCAGTTTTCAATCGCCGCGATATAGGCGGCGCGAATGCGCAGGTCGCGCTGCACATCCAACAGCGATTTGCCCATGGTGGCGCGTTCACCACGCATCTGATCCCCCAGATGCAGTTTGAATGAATCATACCCCAAGACTTCGCACGAAGCGGTTCCGCCATTCATCGTATCGTCAATGTTGACGCTTTCGCTCATGCACGCTGCCCCAGTTTGCGTACCCGGTAATCCCCCACCGAGTGGCCCGATTCGGATCAGGCCCTTGTTTGGGCAGACTTTAGCACAGGATTTCTTTGATTTGCACCCGCCGGTCGGGCTAAGCGCTTAAATCGGCGCGATTTAGCTCACAGCGCTGCCAGAGCGCGTCCATCGCCACGACCAACCGGTTCATCAGTTCCGGTGTGTGAACCGGTGACGGGGTGAAACGCAAACGCTCGGTGCCGCGCGGCACGGTCGGGAAATTGATCGGCTGCACATAGATGCCGTAATTTTCCAGCAGCATGTCCGACAGCATTTTACACTTGACGGGATCACCCACATGCACCGGCACGATGTGGGTGCCGTGATCCATGATCGGCAAGCCCAGCCCCTTGAGCCGCAATTTCAGGATTTTCGCCTGTGTCTGCTGCTGCATGCGCTTGGTGTCGTCCCGCTTCAGATGCCGGATCGAAGCAGTTGCACCTGCGGCCACCGCAGGCGGTAAGGAGGTGGTAAAGATGAAACCGGGCGCAAACGAACGGATGGCGTCAACCATCTTGGCCGAGGCGGCAACATATCCGCCCATGACACCATAAGCCTTGGCCAGAGTGCCGTTAATCAGGTCGATCC
>JAADIC010000132.1:0-6346 GCA_013151535.1 Alphaproteobacteria bacterium
ATGGGGGCCGGATATCGAAAGCTGTGACTGGGCCAATACCAAATACATCCTGAATTTTGGTTCCAACATTCTGGAGACCGCTTATTTCATGAACCCCAACGCCCAGCGCTGTGTCGATGGCGTGGTTGGCAACAAGGCCAAACTGGTCACATTCGATGTGCGCCTGTCCAACACCGCCGGGTTCTCGGATGAATGGTTCGCGCCCTATCCGGGCACGGATGCCGCGATCGTGCTGGCCATGTGCAATGTCATCATGAACGAGGGGCTTTATGACGCTGATTTCGTCCGCGACTGGACCAATGTGACAGCCGAGCAGCTTATCGAGCATCTGAAACCCTATACGCCGGAATATGCCGAGGAAGAATCAGGCATGAAAGCCGCCGATATTCGCCGCATCGCGCGTGAATTCGCCGGCACAAAACCGGCGACGGTGTTTTCCTATCGCGGGCCATGCAAGCACGTTTATGGCTCGTATCAGGAGGCCGCGATCAACATGCTGCCGGTGATTACCGGCAATGTGGAAAAGAAAGGCGGCTATTGCCTGCCACGCGGCATGGGCTGGCCACAACCGGGGCCAGTGCCACCCAAGGGCGCGACCTTCAGCCCGGTGGCCGCGCCACCTTTATACCCGCTGGCGTCGCATCATGTTTCGACAATGGCCCCTTACATGATCCGCAAGGGCGAGGCCAAGGTTTCTGTCTGGATGTCTTACTATGACAATCCGGTCTATACCTACCCCTCAAGCCATGTCTGGGAAGACTTCCTGAAAAACGAGGAACTTATTCCGTTCCTTGTCTCCTTCAGCCCCTACATGTCGGAAACCACCGAACTGGCCGATCTGATTATTCCGGATGTAACCTATCTGGAACGCCATGATCCGGAATCCATGCCCGGTGGCCTTTACCCCTGCCTGTCGATCCGCCAGCCGGTGATCGCGCCCTTGGGCAACACCCAGGAGTTCCGCCAGACGCTGATCGACGTTGCGGCCAAGATTGATCCTGACGGCAGCCTTGGGGTGAAGAAGTATTTCGCCTTCAAGGATATCGAAGAATGGATGCGGGCGCATTTTGACGAAACACCGGGCCTGAAAGAACAGGGCGGCTATGACTTCCTGAAGAAAAAGGGCGTCTGGCCGATCTATGGCAAGGTTGACCCCGTCACCGCCAAGCTGGTGGACAAGAACCGCAACGAGATCGAGCCGGAATACGGCCTTTATCTCAAGGAAATTCCGGCAACCGATATGCTGGGAAGCGAGATCGGTCAGGACGGTTCCATCGTCAAGGATGGCCAGACCATCGGGGTGCGGGCAAATGGCAAGAACTACCTTGGTTTTGGCACACCGTCGCGGCGCATCGAGATTTTCAAGAACAGCTACAAGAAATACGGCTTTTTCCCGATGCCAAGCTATATCCGCACCGCTGCGCGCAAGAAAAAGGACGATGAACTGGTGCTGGTGACCTACAAGGTCAACGTGCACACGCAAAGCCGCACCGCCTCGCTCAAATACCTGACCGAGCTTTATCACAAGAACCCGATGTGGATGAACCCCGAGACCGCTGCAAAGCGTGGGATCATTGACGGTGCTCTGGTCAGGGTGACATCGACGCTGGGCTATATGGTGACCAAGGTGCATGTGACCGAGGGCATTCGCCCTGACGTGGTGGCGGTTTCGACCGCCTGTGGCCACTCGGGTTATGGCCGTCTGGCGCAGCTCAAGACCCGCGAAGGCGATGCCGGTTGGGTGCAGGGGGGCGATCCCGATATCACCCACAATGTCTGGTGGGATGACAAGGGTGTTCACCCCAATCCGATCATCAAACTGGCGATTGATCCCATCGGTGGCTCGCAAGGCTGGTACGATACGGTTGTGACCGTTTCCAAAGCCAAATCCGGTGATAAATACGGCGATGTCAATGTCAGCGTTGAGGCCTCGGTCAAGGATTACGAGGAAACCCTGCGCTATGCCTATACCGGCGACATCCACCGGGAAAACCACAAAAGCCTGGATATCGACTGGGACAACCTGCCCAAACCTTCAGGGCATGGCGGCGGGGAATAAACCCCTCGCATGAACGGGGCACCGTTCTCCCCTGAAACAACGGTGCCCCGTCTTTTCAAAATAACCAGAAGGACGGGAAAGTGACTGAACAACACGAAATGTCTGCGCACGCGCAATCTCAGGCCGAAATGTCGTCGCCCTCAACCGAACTGGCGGCCAAGGCCGGGTTGTTCTCTTTTCTGGGCCGCTGTCTTGAGGCCGAACCGGATCAGGCCCTGCTGGATCTGATACGCGGGCCGATGCTGGAGGCGCTGGAAAGCTCCGAAGTGCATTTCAGCCCGGCTTTTCTGGCCGCACCAACCCCGCGCCTGCTGACCATTCTGGATGAAGAATACACCTGCCTGTTCGTCGCCCCCGGCTGCATTCCCCCCTATGCCTCGGTGTTTGAGACCGGGCGGATGTTTCAGGAACCCGCCGATCGCGCCGCCGCCGCCTATGAGGCGGCTGGCATGAAATTCCAGCCCATTCACAGCGGTGAATTTCCCGATCATGCGGGCATCATGCTGGGCTTTTACGCCCATTTGCTGGATCAGGAAGATGCGGGCCTGAAGAACGGCCAGTTCGATCAGGCAGCACTTGCCAAAACCCACCGCGAGGATTTCCTGCTGACCCAGTTGGGGCCATGGCTGCCCGGTTGGTGCAAGCGGGCGCAGGGCTACTCTATGCACGAGTTTTACAGCCAGATACTGGCATTAACCGAAGCCGTGGTCTGGAGCGAACTTGAATCCACCGCGTCACGCACGCAAATGCGCGAATTGTCTGGTCTCAACCAGCGCGAGCCGGTGAAGCTGGATTACGACGCTGATTTCCGCAAAGCCTCGGGGCTTTAAGGGGGGGCTGATGCCACAAATGCGCAGAATATTGCTGGTGGAAGGCTCGGGGCGGGGGTTTCTGACCCAGTATACCCACGCGCTGGCCACCGGATTGAGCGAGCTTGGCCATGACGTTCGGCTGGTCACCGGTCTGCGCGATGAGTTGGCGAACTGGAAAATCGGCTTTGAAAAGCGGGCCAGTTTCACCGGCGGTTTTCGCGGCTGGCTCAATGTGGCGCGTCAGGTACGCGAATTTCGCCCGCATGTGGTGCATCTTGAATGGGTCGATAACCCGCTTGCGGCGCTGGCCCTTGTGCTGTGGCTGAAACGCCTTGGCATCGGCACGGTCTATACCCCGCACAACCTGCTGCCGCATCGCTGGCGCTGGCTGTCCACGCCGGGTTTTCGCGCGCTTTTTCATACGGTTGACCGGGTGGTGGCGCGCGACGACAAGATCGCCTGGGGCCTTGAGGAAATACTTTCCCTTCCGCCCCAGCGCATCGTCAACCTGCCCGGCAGCCCGAATTTTATCGCCTGCCCGGACAATCCGCGCCTGCCTCTGCCGGAGTTGGCGCAAAAGCACACGGACGAGTTTCGGGTGCTATTCTTTGGCCATGGCTCGGGGCGCAAGGGGCTGTCGGATTTTCTGGCTGCCCTGCCGCAACAGGACTGGCCGCAAGGATTTCATTTCGTGGTTGCCGGTGAGGGTGTTTTACGCAGCGCCGACCGGGTGGCGTTACGCGAGGCCGCCAAAACCTGCCGTCTGACGGTGATCGATCGCTATATCGCACCGGAAT
Organism: Alphaproteobacteria bacterium; assembly: GCA_013151535.1. Classification (GTDB taxonomy): domain Bacteria; phylum Pseudomonadota; class Alphaproteobacteria; order Rhodobacterales; family Rhodobacteraceae; genus UBA5972. The sequence goes on from JAADIC010000132.1 coordinate 3,669, forward strand.
ATGTGGCCGGATTGTTCGAGGCGGCCGATTTGATGGTCATGCCTTATGTCAAACAGTGCAAGAGCCCGCTCTTGGATCTGGCGGCGGCGTTCAAACTGCCGGTTCTGCGCTCTGACCGCGTCGAGGGCGCGCATTTCATCGAGGGGGTTCACGGCTTTACCCTGAGCGACCCGGCAAGCGCGACATTGCGCGCCGAAATCATCGGGCTGCATGAAAATGCCGGGCGTCTGGCACACGCGCGCGCCGCCATGCAGGCCGGGGAAGCCCTGCCAATGTCGGTTCAGCGGCTGGCGCGGGGTCACAGCCAGCTTTACGCCAACCTGCGCCGTCTGGACGGCGCGCTGGTGCAAACCGGTGCCAAATCCATACGTCTGAAAGTGTAGGAGGCCCCGCATGCCCGCCGCCCAGACCATCATCCTTTTAGCCCATAAACGCCTTATCAAACCGCTGGCCGGACTTGTCAAAAAACGCATGGCCACGTTTGAGGGCTATCGGCTGATCTCGACCTCCGAAACCGGTGAGCAACTGGAAGAGATGACGGGCCTTGAGGTCACGCATGTCTTTTCCGCCCGCAAGGGTGGCGACATGCAGCTTTGCGGGCTGGTCTGTTCCAACACCATCCGCGCGGTTTTCTTTCTGCGCGACCCGTTGAACACCGACCCGTCCGAGGCCGATATCACGCCGTTTTACCGGGCTTGCGATCTGAACAATGTGCCGCTGGCCACCAATGTGGTGTCAGCCGCTGCGATTACGCTCTGGCTCGGGCGCAAGGACGCAGAAAGGCCGGGCGATGGCTGAGGATGGGTTCACCACCGCCGCCGCATTGTGGAGCGGCTCAACCCTGCTGGTCGAGGAAGGCCGCTGCGTCAATATTCGCGGCCGTTCCGAGATTTGCAGCCGCTGTGTGAAGGCCTGCCCGAAAAACGCGATTGAGCTGACGCTGGATGCGGTTCTGATTTCGGATGATTGCACCGATTGCGGTGCCTGTTTGCCCGCTTGCCCGGCTGGGGCCTTGAAACTGGCGGGGTTTTCGCCGGTTGCCCTGCTGCAAGCGGCCAAGGGGCGCGCGGTTGCACATCTGCATTGCCGGGAAAGTACCGGCGGTGATGGTGGCGTGGTTCTGCCCTGTCATCAGGTGCTTGATGCACGTCTGCTGGCGGCGATGGCCGGTTCTGGCTGCACGGAAATCGCCATTCACGGGCTGGAAAAATGCGGCGATTGTCGCCATGGCTCGGCGGTAAAAAGCCTTGGCAAAATCCAACGCACTCTCAGCCGCTGGCTTGGCGAGGACGCGCCGGTTCTGGAGCTTGCACCTGAAAGCGTTCAAGCAGCCAAGCCCGCAAAGGCCGACCGGCAGGACCAGATCAAACTTGACCGGCGGAATTTCTTTCGGCTGGCAGGCGCGCAAGCGGTATCAAGCGCCAGTTCTTGGGTCGCACCGGTGGAGGAGGAAACCGCTGATCCTTACGCCTGTTTCACCGGCACGCTTTTACCAGCGGAACCGGAGCCTTACCAGACGACGCTGGGCATCAAGGTTGATGACATCGCGTTCAAAAAGAAAAGCCTGCCGATTTTCTGGCGCGAATTCTCGGACGCCTGCACCCTGTGCATGGCCTGCGCCGAACGCTGCCCGACCGGCGCCCTTGCCCCGCTGGCGGGGAATCTGGCGAAAGGCATCGGATTTGCCAGCCTGCTCTGTACGAATTGCGGGCTTTGCACGCAGGTTTGCCCGTTTGACGCGGTTAAATCGGGCGCGGTGCGCGACCCTGACTTCATCGCCAAAGCGCCGGTGGTTCTAAAGCAGTTGCAATTAAGCAAATGCGGCCAATGCGCCGTGGAATTTTCACCAATAACGCCGGAAGACACCCTGTGCCTGTCCTGCCAGAACGAGGAGGAGATCGAGGACGAATGGCTCTCTTTCATGGAGGCATGATATGCGCCTACTGGCTGTCGGCATCGCGCTTGTCGCGGCACTCGTGGGCTTTTGGCTGCGGTCCTACAATCAGCCGGGCAGCCCGCGCGAATTGTTCGAGGTCAGGTGTTCAACCTGTCACGCCCGCCCCGATCTGCTGGGCTACACCGTGCAGGAAAAGCGGGGCATCGTCATGACCATGCTGCGTGAACGCGGGGCGGACAAGGTGATCTCGCCCAAAGAAGCGGCGCAGATCATTGGCTATATCACCGGATCAAGCGCTGAAACCAAGGATAAGGAGCAGGGCGATGGAGACACTTGAAGACAGGGTTCTGACACGGCTGCGCACCGTCACCATTGGCGATGACGGCGAAGATATCATATCCGCGCACCATGTGCACAGCGTCGTTGCCACGGGTGAAACCGTGCGGGTTCTGATTGATCCGGATATTGTGCCGATGGATGCGCGCGACGATCTGGCCAACCTGATCGCACCCCTGGTGCAGGATGTCGGCGGGGTTGAGCGGGTTGTGGTCAAGCCGCGCCCGCAAGCCCCCAAGGGCATCAAGCGGTTGGACGGGGTCAGGCATATCGTGCTGGTTCACAGCGGCAAGGGCGGGGTCGGCAAATCGACGTTGGCGGTCAATATTGCGGTGGCGCTGGCGCAGGATGGCGTGAAAACCGGCTTGCTGGATGCGGATGTTTACGGCCCGTCAGCGCCGTTGTTGCTGGGTCTGAAGGGGCGCAACAAGATCACCGATGACGT
>JAADIC010000132.1:6405-24373 GCA_013151535.1 Alphaproteobacteria bacterium
CAGGCGCTGATCTGGCGTGGCTCATTGGTGGACGAGGGTGTCGTGCAATTGTTCAATGATGTGGACTGGGGCGAGCTGGATATCCTGATCGTCGACATGCCGCCGGGCACGTCGGATGTGCATCTGGCCCTGACCCATCGGTTTGTGATTTCCGGCGTGCTGACGGTGACGACGCCGGGGCAAACCTCGGTCGAGGATGTGCGCCGCGGCATGGAAATGTTCGCCGATCTGGCGGTGCCCGCCCTTGGCATCGTCGAAAACATGGCGGGTATAAGTTGCCGTGCTTGCGGGCATGAGCAACTGCTGTTCGGCGAACATGGCGGGGCCGAGCTTGAGGCCCTGACCGGCGTGCCGCTGTTGGCCCGCCTGCCGTTTCAACCGACGATTGCCGCTTATGCCGAACAGGGGGAACCGGTGGTGGTTGCCGATCCCGACAGTCCGCCCGCCATAATGATGCACGATGTGGCGCGCGCGCTGGCACAAAAGCTCGACCAAACCCTATTTCAGGAGGCACAGGCGCATGAATGATATCATTCCAGATCTCAAACCGGATGCGGGCGGCGAATTGCGCCCGATCAAGGGGGTTGCGAATATTCTGCTTGTGGCCAGCGGCAAGGGCGGCGTCGGTAAATCCACGGTCGCGGTCAATATCGCCTGCGCGATGGCTGAAACTGGCAAAAGGATCGGCCTGCTGGATGCAGACCTTTACGGCCCCTCGATCCAGCGCATGATGGGCACCAAGGGTGAATTGCAGCAAGACGAGGCCGGAAATGCCCTGCCCGAGCAGACCCACGGTGTCTGGTCGCTGTCCATGGGCAACCTGACACCACCGGAATCGCCGGTTACATGGAAAGGTGCCCTGGTGGCGCAGGCCCTGTTGCAACTGTTTCACGAGGTCAAATGGCCCGATCTGGATCTGCTGGTGGTCGATTTGCCACCGGGAACCGGCGATATTCAACTGACAATTCTCGAGCAGATCCCGATCAGCGGTGCCATCGTGGTCACCACGCCGCAAGAACTGGCCGTGGCCGATGCCGAGCGCGCCATTGTCATGTTTCACGATCTTGGCCTGCCGGTTTTCGGGCTGGTGGAAAACATGGATGGCTATATCTGCCCGTGTTGTGGTGAAAATCAGGCGCTGTACCCCTCGGGCACGGCCAGCCGTCTGGCCCGCAAACGCCACATTGCCATGCTTGCCGGCATCCCGCTGGACCCCAAGGCGCAGGAATGTGCTGACAATGGCACACCGCTGGTGCTTTCGGCCCCGGACTCTGAAGCGGCAAAATCGCTGCTGCGGCTAAGCGAGGACGTGAGTATAGCGCTGGAGCGCGAGGACACCGCGCAGGTTCTGCGACAACAAGACATCGGCAACCCCGAAGCCACAGAATTCTGGGACAACCTTTTAGGCGGAGACGGACCCTCATGAGTGATCCACGAAACAAACTTTATGTTGATCTCAGCGAAATCACCGGGCCGCTTGCCCCCAAGGCTGTGTTGGCGGCGGCGGACGGTTACGTTCTGTCCACGACCGAGGTGCCCCTGAGGCTGGAAACCACGGGCAAGGACATCCTGTTGCAGGATGTTCTGTCTCAAGAGCCGTTCGAGCCGGAAATGGCTGATCTGGCGCATACCCATATTTGTCGGCTGGGACTGGCCGAAACCGCCAGCCTGCGCGACGAATTCCCCGATATTACATGGATCCCCAGGGTTGACGTGGCCCGGCTGGAAACAGCGTATCACTTTCCGACAACCCATTACAGCGAGAGTTTTCGCACTTTCCAGCCGGTGTTTTCAAGCGAAGGCCCCTATCGGGTTTCAGATGGCGATACCGCGCTGAAGCCCTGGCTTGAAAGGGCGCAGGAACTTGGGTTTGAAACTGTCTGGCTGCATAATTCGCAGTTTGCGACAAGCGGCACCGGGCTTGACCTTGACCTCAGAGAGCTGGCCTTGAAAACCTGGAACGGCGATCTGTGGCTGTCCGGCGGGGCAGCGACAATGATGCATATAAGATATCTGGTTCAGGAGGGGGGGCTGGGCGCATTGGTCATACCGTTTGATCTGGCATGTGCGCTGGGCTGCGATAAAATCCGCGCCGCGTTGCAATGGGGGAAGGAGATTGCACCAGAGGTTCCGGCTCGAGAGGTCGATGTTGCAGCCATAAACCTGCGCCAGACCGGTTGAATGGCGCGGCTATGTGCAATCGGCGGTCTGTTGCTAACGGGCCTGATTGCGCTGGGTGCGGATGCCGCTCTGGCCGCCAGCCCGTGTGGCAAGCGGCAAATGACACCGGCGCAGCTTAATCAGGCGCTGAGCGATGATGTAGCGGCAAGTATTCTGGTGCTTGATACCCGCGCGCGCCAGGATTTTCTGGCTGGCACCATCCCCGGTGCCGTCAACACTGATATGTTACAGGAAAAAATAGACGGAACGCATGAGGACAGGCAAAACGCATATATTGTCGTTGTAACCAAGGAAGGCCGTCTTGACAGCGCGCGGCAGGCCTGGATCAAGCGCCTGTGCGACAGAAACATTGAAACCCGGATATTGCAGGGCGGTACCGATAGCTGGCAGGCGCAGGGTTTTGGGCTGGAACTACCAGAAGAAAGGCTGACGCTTCCGGGGACGGTGCCGTTTATCATCCCGCGTGGATTATGTGAGATGAACGAACCGGTGCAGGAGTTTAATTAGTCCGCGGTCAGGCCCCCTGAAAACGCCTTCCCAAGGCTTGCGCGGCCATCTCCGTACGCGCGGATTTACCGGCCAAAGTCTTCTGCATCGTCCGAAATCGCCTCGGGTGAAACATCTTCTGCCAGCGACTTTTCACCTTTGATCCGGGGCGCACTTTTCTTCCAGGCAGTCAATTCCGATCCAATATTCCTGTAAAATTCAGGCACGATACGTTCCAGTTCAGAGATGAAGTTGGTTTGCTGGGTAAATTTCGCACCAATTCTTCTCGACAGGAAAACATGAAAGGCACGCGGTGACAGATGCTCTTTACCAACAGTTGCAATTTCCACGTTTTCGCGCAACTCGCCGAGCGGAAACTGCGAGGGCTGACTCGTTCCCGGCCAATGCAATCGGATGTATAGATCCTGATCTTCGCCTTTGATCTGGCGCAATACCCAATTCAACCGCGCTTTGGTTGTGACTTTATTCTCCGGCGCGCGCAGGCTCATCCCCACATTCAGGCAGCGGCGGCGCAGATCGGCGGAGATTTCCACAGGGGCAGCGGCGTTTGGAATGGCCAGCACACAGCGAAGTTGAAGATGCTTGCGCAGGATATCCAACTCGTCCTTTTGCCTTTGCTTAACATCGTTACGGTGCTTTGACGACAGTTTCTCCGTGACCCCGGTTTCAGTTAACCGGCTGAGTATCAACGAAAGATCGCGGGTTTCCTGATGCCAAGCGTTTAAGGACACAATCGCCGCCCCGGACCGCACAGCGATTGTTCCACCGCTTGAAACCAGCTTGTTCAGATCAGACCATTGGGCAGGCATCCGGTCGAAACCCTTCACGCCCGCGCTCTCGTGGCTTAGAAAACGCCGCAACTCGTTGAGCATATCACGCTGATGCGCATCCGAAATGCGGCCCTGACTCAACAGTAAATCGACAGTTGTGAGGATGTGCATCCACGACCAGTGGAATACCGGGATTTTCGAGCGACTTTTGCGCACCTCTTCCAGCGGATGGATATTTGGGTTGGTGGCAAACTGGTTTGACAGGGTGATGACACAATCAACCCCGTTGTCTTTTGCCAGCACCCGATACCTTTCAATCTGGTCGGCTTCCAGCTTGCTGTTTGCCACCTTCGCCTCGATCAGCGCGCGCCATTCGCCCGAGCGGTTTTTCAAGGTTATCAGGCCATCCGGGCGATCTTTGATTTCAGAGCTGTGTTTTGTAAAAACAACCTCGGTGTAGACATCAACACCGGTCCTGACACCGGTTTTCTGACCAATTGAGGCCAGCACTTCCTTCCCAAACTCTGGAATTGCGGCCAGACAGGCCAGCACAATGGACGTTGTCCGCCCCTCTTTGGAGGTTGTTGAGAGGACGGGAAACAGGCGTGCAACCTCGCCTTGGGCTAAATAGTCAGGCAGTTTATCAGGCATCACAATTACCTTTGCTTTGCAAAAACCTCCAGCTCACACGCCAACAGAGAAGCAAAGGCGCGGGACTCAATCAAGAAGTTTCTTTCTGCAGAGGTCAAACACACCCCAATGTCCCCTCTTGCCCCCCACTATCCCTTCCCCTATCCTGCCCCCACCTCGGGGAGCCGCAAAGGCTGAGATTAAAACCCGTTGAACCTGAACCGGACAATACCGGCGGAGGGAAGGTAACGGATCATATCCGCCCCCACCTGCGCCTGTCGTTAATTGGAGGATATGACATGAAGACCCCCCTTTTGGCCGCAGGACTGATGCTTGCCTTAACCGGCATGGCCCCAGCCCAAGACAAGCCAATTCTGAACATCTACACCTATGACAGCTTCGTTTCTGATTGGGGCCCCGGCCCCGCCGTGGAAAAGGCGTTCGAGGAAATATGTGCCTGCGATTTGCAATTCACCGCCGCAGGCGATGGCGCGGCCCTGCTGGCGCGGCTTCAGCTTGAGGGTGCGCGCAGTAAGGCCGATGTCGTGCTTGGCCTTGATACCAACCTGACCGCTAGGGCCGCCAAAACCGGCCTGTTCGCGCCACATAATCGCGCCATGGACGAAAATAATCTGCCGGTGAAGTGGGACGACCCGCTGTTCTTACCCTACGATTGGGGTTATTTCGCCTTTGTCTATGACACCACCAAACTGGCCCGCGTGCCCTATAATTTCGAGATGCTGGCAAGCGCGCCGGATGACTTCAAGATCATCATTCAGGACCCGCGTTCCTCAACCCCCGGGCTCGGTCTGCTGATGTGGATCAAGGCGGCTTATGGCGACCGCGCACCGGAAATCTGGGCGGGCCTTGCGCCCCATATCCTGACCGTCACCAAGGGCTGGTCCGAGGCGTATGGCATGTTTCTGGCGGGTGAGGCGAACATGGTGCTGTCTTACACCACCTCGCCCGCCTACCACCTGATTGCCGAGCAGGACGACACCAAGGCCGCCGCGATTTTTGAGGAGGGGCATTATTTGCAGATCGAGGTAGCGGGCAAGCTGGCGGCCAGCGATCAGCCAGCTTTGGCCGACAGGTTTCTGGAGTTCATGTTGAGCGAGGCATTCCAGTCGATCATTCCGACCACCAACTGGATGTATCCCGTTGGTATCCTGAAGGATGGCCTGCCCGAGGGGTTTGAGCCACCCGTGCCCCCCGCCAAGGCGTTGCTGTTCTCGCCCGAGGACGCTCTGGCCGTGCGCAACGAGGCATTGGACGAATGGTTAACCGCGCTCAGCAAATAACCCGTTCGGCACTTGCCGGTTACGGGGCGGCGGGGTTTCTGGCTGCCCTGAGCCTAGGCACGCTTGGCGTGGTTGCGCTGAAAGCCGGTGGCCTTTCGGGGCTCAACGGGGGCGATCTGGCCGCCATCCGCTTTACCGTGGCGCAAGCGCTGGCCTCGGCGATCCTTAGCGTGGCTTTGGCGATTCCAGTGGCGCGGGCGCTGGCGCGGCGGCAGTTTCGTGGGCGTGGTTTGCTGGTCACGCTCTTGGGCGCGCCGTTTATTTTGCCGGTGATCGTGGCGGTACTGGGTTTGCTCGCGGTCTATGGCCGCGCCAGTGTGATAAGCGAGGCGCTGCAATCGCTGGGCTTCACCCGGCTGGATATTTACGGATTTTCCGGCGTTGTTCTTGCGCATGTGTTTTTCAACCTGCCGCTAGCCACACGGCTGTTTCTGCAAGGCTGGCAGGCGATCCCGTCCGAGCATTTCCGCCTTGCCGCTGGCCTTGGCATGAACAGCCGCGACATCAGCCGCCATCTGGAACGCCCGATGCTGGGGCGGGTTCTGCCGGGCACTTTTGCCACGATTTTCCTGCTCTGCGTGACCTCGTTCGCCGTCGCGTTGACGCTGGGAGGCGGGCCGCGCGCCACCACCATCGAGCTGGCGATCTATCAGGCCTTTCGCTTTGATTTTGATCTGTCCAAAGCGGCCCTGCTGGCGCTGGTGCAATTCGGCCTGACCGCGATTGCCGCAGTTCTGGCGTGGCGGCTGACGCGGCCTGCCCGGTTGGGCACGGGGTTCGATCAGCCGGTGAAACGCTGGGATTGCAACGGCGTGGGGGCCGTCACGCTTGACGCCTTGACCCTGACCCTGACCGCCCTGTTCCTGCTGTTGCCCTTGGCGGCGGTGGCCCTGAAAGGGCTGGCGGGGTTGCCTGATCTGCCGTTTTCGATCCTGCCTGCGGCGTTGCGCTCGATCGCGGTGGCGCTGACCTCGGCCCTGCTGACGCTGTCTCTGGCCCTGCCATTGGCGCAAACCATCGCGCGCACCTCGCCCCATCGACCGCGCCTTGCGGGGTTGCTTGAGGGCGCGGGCTATCTGTCGATTGCCGCCTCGCCCATGGTCATCGGCACCGGCCTGTTCATCGCGCTGTTCCCGCTGGTTGATCCCGCGCGCCTCGCCCTGCCAATCACCGCATTGGTCAACGCCGCCCTCAGCCTGCCCTTCGCCCTGCGCGCCCTGATCCCGGCCCTGCGCGAGGTTGAACGTGAATATGGCCCGCTGGCCGACAGCCTTGGCATGCGCGGCCTTGCCCGGTTTCGTCTGATGACATGGCCGCGCATCCGCCCTGCCGCCGGTTTCGCCGCCGGTCTTGCTGCCGCCCTGTCCATGGGCGATCTTGGCGTTATCGCGCTGTTCGCCGATCCCGATGCCGCCACATTGCCCCTGATGCTATACAGGCTGATGGGATCGTATCAGATGGAGGCCGCCAATGGTGCGGCTTTGCTGTTGGTGGGGCTGTCGCTGGCCCTGTTCTGGGGCTTTGATCGTGGAGGGCGCGTTCGTGCTGCATCTTGAAAACCTGCTGATCCGGCAGGGGGATTTTTCCCTGACCGCTGACTGGTCACTGGAACGGGGCCAGAAACTGGCGATCATCGGCCCCTCGGGCGGTGGTAAATCCACGCTGCTGTCGGCCATTGCCGGCCTGATCCCGATCACCGCGGGACGCATTCACTTGGGCGGGCAGGACGCGAGTGAGTTGCCCCCCGCCAAGCGCCCGGTCAGCCTGTTGTTTCAAGATCACAACCTGTTTCCGCATCTCAGCGTCGGGCGCAATGTCGGCCTTGGTCTGCGCCCCGATCTGAAACTTTCCCGCGATCAATGGCAGCAGGTGGATGCGGTTCTGGTGCAGGTCGGCCTTGAAGGTCTGGCCGCCCGCCAACCCGGCGCATTGTCCGGCGGTCAGCGCCAGCGGGTGGCGCTGGCGCGGGCCTTGTTGCGAAAGCGCCCGGTTTTGATGCTGGACGAGCCGTTTGCCGCCCTTGGCCCGGCGCTTAAATCCGAGATGCTGGAACTTGTGGCGCAGATCGTCAGTGACAACGAGTTAACGCTGGTGATGGTCACCCATGATCCGAATGACGCCAGACGGATTTCCGATGTGGTATCCCTAGTGACCGATAGCGTGGCGCAGGCCCCGCAGGAAACCCAAAACCTGTTCGCCAACCCGCCCAAGGCGCTTGCGCATTACCTCGGACAAGAAGATTTTTAGCAAAAAATCTTAAGTGCAAAATTTTTCGGGCAAAATTTTTCGATACAACAAAAACGGGCGCAGCTTTCGCTACGCCCATTTCAAATCTTGTCGCTTAGATCAAACGCCTTTGCGTTTGGATCGGATCAAACGTCTTTGCGCTTTGCCGGTGCCCACAATTTCTTGTTGGTCAGATACAAAAGCGAGGTCAGCAGAATCATGAAGCTGACCACCAGAAACCCGGTACGCTTGCGTTGAACCAGCTTGGGTTCGGCCGTCCACATCAGGAAGGCGGCCACATCTTCGGCCATGGCTTCCACTGTGTTGGGGGCACCGTCACGAAACTCGATCTGGCCGTCTTCCATGGGTGGTGGCATGGCTGTCCAGCCGCCAGACTCGAACGCTGTATTTTCGTAAAGCGTCGTGCCGGCCACTTCTTTTTCTTCGCCGGTGTAACCGACGACCATGGAGGCAACATATTCCGCCCCGCCCATACCCTTGAGGATCTGGTTGATGCCCGAGCCATAAGGCCCCTTGAAACCGGCGCGTGCCTTGGCCATCAGGCTGAGGTCAGGCGCGCCAGCGTCGGTGTTCGCCGGGAACTTGTCGGCAGGTTTGCCGGGGCGGGTATCGCCGGGTTCAGCGTCATCGCTGGTGTCGGCCACGTCAAACAGCTTGGCAAATGCTTTGACCTGATCGGCCTCCATCTGCGGTCCACCGGGATCGCCCAGATTACGGAAAGCCACCTGACGTAACCCGTGACAGGCGGCGCAGACCTCGGTGTAAACCTGAAGGCCGCGCTGCAACTGAAGCGGTTCGTATTTGCCAAACGGCCCTTCAAAGGAAAACGCGAAATCTTCGATTTCGGCTTCGAACTTTTTGGGCTTCGCCCCGTCTTCGGCCGCCATGGCGCCAGTCGCGCCGAGGCTGAAAGCCAGAAGTGCAGCGAGTATGTTGTGCTTGATCATCTTCTAAGTCCTTACACTCGGTTCATTCAGCCGCAGACGCGGAAGCGTCTTTTGGCGGATAATGGGCGTCGAAATCTTCCTCGATCGTGGCCGGGACCGGCAACGGTTTCTCCAGCACGCCAAGCAGCGGCAGGATAATAAGGAAATAGGCGAACCAATAGGCGGATGCGATTAGCGACACCAGGGGCACGATGCCTTCAGGCGGCTGCGAACCACACCAGGCCAACACAACAAAGTCGAGCCCCAGAAGCCAAAACCACCATTTGAAGCTGGGGCGGTATTTGCCCGAGCGCACACGGGATGTGTCAAGCCACGGCACCAGAACCATGACGAAGATCGCACCGAACATGGCGATCACGCCGAAGAATTTGGCGTCGACGATGCCAGCGGTTAAGAAGCTGGCGATTTGCACCACCCAGACATCGGCGGTAAAGGCCCGGAGGATGCCGTAGAATGGCAGGAAGTACCATTCCGGCACGATATGCGCCGGCGTCACCAACGGGTCGGCCTTCACATAGTTAACGGGGTCACCAAGATAATTCGGCTGGAAATAGACCACCACGAAGAACAGGGTCAGGATCACCGACAGGGCGAAAACATCCTTGATTACAAAGTAAGGCCAGAACGGCAATGTATCTTTCTTGACCTCTGCCTTGGACCCACGTCGCACCTCGACCCCGGTGGGGTTGCCATTGCCCGTCGTGTGAAAGGCCCAGATATGCAGCACCACAAGGGCGACCAGCACGAAAGGCAGCAGGTAATGCAGGCTGAAGAAACGGTTGAGCGTGGCGTTATCAACCGCCGGGCCGCCCAACAGCCAGGTTTGCAACACATCGCCAATGCCCGGGATCGCCCCGAACAGGCCGGTAATCACGGTCGCGCCCCAGAAGGACATTTGCCCCCAGGGCAGAACATAGCCCATGAAACCGGTCGCCATCATCACCATATAGATCAGCATACCGATGATCCATGTGACTTCGCGTGGCGATTTGTATGAGCCGTAATAGAGGCCGCGGAAAATATGCAGATAGACCGCAAAGAAGAACAGGGACGCGCCGTTGGTGTGCATATAGCGCAGGGCCCAGCCCGCATTTACGTTGCGCATGATGTGCTCAACGGAATCGAAGGCCATTGTCACTTCGGGCGTGTAATGCATGGCCAGCACGATGCCGGTGACGATTTGCAGCACCATGACAAAGGCCAGAACGATGCCCCAGATCCACATCCAGTTCAGGTTCTTGGGTGTTGGGATGGTCATCGTGCTGTAAAGCAGGCCGACGATGGGCAAACGCGCATCCAGCCATTTTTCAAACCGCGATTTGGGTTCGTAATGATCGTGTGGAATACCAGACATCTCGTTTTCCCCTTACCCGAGTTTGATGGTTGATGCGCTGAGCCATGTGGTCAGCGGAATATCAAGATTGCGCGGTGCCGGCCCTTTGCGGATACGCCCCGACGTGTCGTAATGTGATCCATGACACGGGCAGAACCAGCCGCCAAACTCGCCAGCCCCGTTGCCCAAAGGCACGCAGCCAAGATGGGTACAAACCCCGATCATCACCAGCCATTCGCCGGTTTTATCGGCGGCGCGGTTTTGGTCCAGCGCCGGGCTATCGATTTTGAGGTTCGGGTTTTCCCACACATAGTCAATCGGGTCGACCAGTTCATCCATTTTGACGGCGCGGGCCTCGGTGATTTCTTCCTCGGTGCGGCGGCGAATGAAAACCGGCTTGCCGCGCCACTTGACGGTCAACTGGGTGCCAACTTCGATATCGCCCAGATCAACCTCGACCGAGGACAGCGCCAGAACGTCGGCAGTCGGGTTCATTTGATCGACCAATGGCCAGACAGCCGCGCCAGTGGCAACAATACCCGTGGCGGCGGTGGCCACATATAGGAAGTCCCGCCGGGTCGCTGATCCGTTCCCTGAATTATCTTCTGTGTGAGACACGAGATTCTCTCCTTTGCCCGGCCTTAAAAACAGGCCAATACATATCTTGAAGCCCTAGGTCGCACCGGGAGCCTCTGGCGCGTTTGTTACACTTAGACGTTACGCGCGTCCAGCGGACAATCGGGCGCAGAGGGGCGGAATTGAAGCAAGGAAGGCAAAACTTATGCGACTGGCAACTTATCAGCCCGATATTGCACCCAATTTGGGGGCAATGATCCGTATTTGCGCCTGTTTTGGCGTACCAATGGACATTATCGAACCCTGTGGCTTCCCTTTGTCGATCAAGGCCCTGCGACGTTCTGCCATGGACTACGGCGACATCGCCGAGATGACGCGCCACGATTCGTGGGATGGTTTTCAGGCGGCACGCGCAAGCGGGCGGCTGGTGCTGCTGAGCACGGCGGCGAATTGCGATCTGTGGGACTTTGGGTTTCGCCCCGACGATATTCTGATGACGGGCCGCGAAAGCGCTGGGGTGCCGGACGCGGTGCACGCGGTTTGTGACGCCCATATCCGCATTCCGATGCCTGGTGGCGGGCGCAGTTTGAATGTGTCGGTTAGCGCAGGTATAGCCTTGGCCGAGGCATTGCGGCAGTTGCGAGGGGCAGCATGAAGGTCACCCAGACATGGAAAATCCGCATCATTCTGGTGGTGTTGGTTCTGAGCTTTGCCTTCAGCGAGAAGCAGATTGAGCGGTTGGGCGATACCTATCAATACGCCCTGCCCCTGCTGGCGCTGGGCTGTTCGCTGAGCAACGGCGAGGCGGTGGACTTCTTGGGGCGGTATCTGGTGCAATTGGCGCTTGTGCATGGGCCGAAAAACCTGCTGGGCGAGACCGACATCAATGCGCGACCAAGGGGCGGTTATAAGGGGATGCCGTCGGGCCATACGGCGACGGCGGTGTTCGGGGCCAGCAATCTGGTTAATCAATGTATCAGAAAGAACGTGCTGGTGCAGATTGTGGTGATCGCAGCGGCGGTGTTTGTTGGTGGCTCGCGGGTGCAATCAGGCGCGCACAATATCTGGCAAGTGCTGATCGGCGCGTTTGTGGGCTGGGGCAGTGATCGGGCGTTTCGGCGGGCGATTTCACGCCGCCGGAAACACTGAGTATTTAGGGAACAATGAAACCGGTGCTATTCGACCGGAACAGTTGCTTTCATGCTGTCTCGCGCGGCGATGGCGCGTTCCCATGCGGCAAGGCCCGTGTGACCAGCCCGCCAGTCGCGATCCTTGTGGCGAAAATCGAGATAGGATAACGCGCAGCCCAGCGCGATCTGGCCCATGTCGAGCGGACCGGCCAGATAGCTGCCCCAACTGCTTTCAATCGCATCAAGGGCGCGGGAAACTTTGCGCCATTGACCCTCGACCCAAGCCTCCATCTGGATATCGGCGGGGCGGATGCGGGCCTCATAGACCATCAGGATTGCGGCATCGACGATACCATCGGCCATGGCTTCAAGCGTCAGGCAATCCCAGCGGCGGGGCGCGGCAGGGTAAAGCACGCCACCGGCGCGCGCGTCCAGAAACTGGCAGATGACGCGGCTGTCAAACAGGGCGGGGCCATCCTCGCGTTCAAGTGCCGGGATTTTTCCCAAGGGGTTGTGGGCGGTGGGCATGTTGTCAGCGTTGAGCGGCGTACCAGCCGCGCCAACCAGTTCAACGTCATCGGTCTGACCGGTCTCTTTCAGCAGAACGATGACTTTGCGGGCAAAAGGCGAGGTCGGGGATTGGTAGAGCTTCATTCTTCAGACTTTCCTGAATTTGGTACGGCCCTGAACTTGATACGGCCAAGGGCGGTAATGTCGATTTCAATGCCCGGGCCGTTTGCCCCTGCCCGCACCACACGCCGCCAGCGCAGTGCGCCATTCACCTGCTGGCGATCCTGCGGGCGGTGGGTACTAAGGCCCTCGGGCACCTGATCCAGCGCGTCCTCGCTGGCTTGCGAGGTCTGGCTTTTATTGATCCGGCGGCTGGCGGCATAGGCCACAAGCGCCACAGCGCCGTAACGCGCGGCCATTCCGGCAATCGGGGCTAGGGGTAAGGGCATGGATGTCCTCCTGTCCGTTCGGGCTGTCTGTTCGTGCTCAGCCTAGGGGGCAAATCGCGCGCTGGCAATGTCAGGCGGGCGGATTTTCCATCAAGTCTGCGAGCGCGGCATGCTCTGGCGTGCTGGCGCGCAGGCCAGCCGCCGCCGCCATCCGCGCCGCATCGCCTTTGTTCTGGGCCAGTTTCCATGTGGCGTCGATTTCGCTGATCTGCATCCGTATTGGCACGATCATACGCTGCATCCGCGCCAGCACCTGCGCGTCAACCTTGCTGGTCAGCCAGACGGGTTTGGGGGCCAAACGCGCCTCGAAAAACCCCGAAAGCCGGTCGAGATGGGGCAACAGCGCCTCCGCCGGACGGGTTTCAAGACCGCCCGTCAGATGAACGGCCACATAGTTCCAGGTGGGCACCTGATCGTCTGTTTGATACCAGTCGGGCGAGATATAGCCTTCCGGCCCGCTGACCATCAGAACGGCTGGTTTCACACCGTCTTTCAGGGCGCGCAGGATCGGGTTGGAGCGGGCAAGATGGGCTTCAAGGCTGGTGCCATCTTCGGTCAGCAAAAACGGGATATGGGCCGACAAAGGATGGCGCTCACCGTTGATCGACAGAATGCCGAAACCGCGTTGGCGCGCGAAAGCGATATTGCGCGCCTCGGGGGTTTTGCGAAAGGTGGGGTTAGGGTGCATCGCGGGGCCTTTCAGGGAACAGGGTTACGGGATCACCAGCCCGCCATTTGGGGTATTTCAACATGATGGCGATGAAATCATCTGACGCCAGAAAACGGTTGAGCCAAGCCAACAGATGCGGCCAGGGCTGGCCATCAAACCACGCAGGGTCCACATTGGCGAATTGGCGCACGAAAGGGGCGATGGCCATGTCGGGCAGCGATGGGTGGTGGCCAAAAAGGTGGCCGGTTGGGGCGAGTTGCTGGTTGAGGCCTTGCAGAAAACCAGCCGCTTTATCCCGCGCGGCCACGCCCTCGTGGGGGGCAAAGCGGCTGGCGTATTTGTAGCGATCCAGGTTGGATTTGAAATCCGTGTCGGCCTTGGCAATCAGGGCCAGCGCCCGATCAAAGGTCGCGCCATCGAGTTCCAGCCAGCCATTCGGGTCGGCGCATACCAAGGCCCAGCGCATGATATCAAGGCTTTCGTCGATCACCATGCCATCCACTACCAGCACCGGCACCGTGGCCTTGGGCGAGGCCTCGATAAATTCCGGGGCTTTATCGCGCAGCACGATCTCGCGCAATTCACAAACCACGCCGCTGACGCGGATCGCAAGACGCGCGCGCATGGCATAGGGGCAGCGCCGGAAGCTATAAAGGATGGGGCGGGTCATTCAGTTCTTCGGTGGCCTGAGCGGCGCGGCTGGCCCCGGGGCGGTTTTTGGCGGCGTCATGTTCCGGCCAATAGCCGCGTAATAAGGGTCAGCGCTTTGGCTTAGGGCCTGCACCAATTGCACCGCTTCAGCCTTTTGGCCCAAGGCGAATTGCAATGTGGCCCGGGCCAGATTGGCGGCATCGGCAAGACCATCGGGCAGCGGTGCCTCCAGCATCTGCAACCCGCGTTTTGCATCACCGCGCGCCAGATAAAGGTCACCAACCAGCCCAACCAGCCGCCCCTCGCCCGGTTGCGGTGGCCACAGGGTGAGCAACTGCTTTTCCGCGGCGTCGTAGCGCGACAATTGCGCCAGAGCTTCAAGCCAGCTTGTACGCGCCAGCCGATCCCCGGCGTCCAGACTGACCGCATATTCCAGCAGACTTTCGGCGTCATAGATCAGGCCGGCCTCGGGCGGGGTGCGCAGATAGAATATGCCTGCGGCGCGGATGGTTTCCGGGTCTTCAGGCATCAGTTCGACCGCATAGCGCACCAGTTCCAGCGCGGCTTCCAGCGGGGCAACCTCGGACAATTCTGCGCTGACGACTGCAAATTCGCTGGCCCTGACCAGAAGGGCATTGGCCAAAACGGCGACATTTGCCTTTTCCCCGGATTGGGCAGTTTCCAGCTTGGCTTTCAGCTCCGGTGCGTCGATGACTGACAGCAGCGTTGCCAGTTCAGCCAATATCTGCCGCCGCCGCAGGGTCAGATCATAATCCGCCAGCACCTCGATCTCGGCAGTATCGACGATCCGGTATTCACCCTCGGGCCAGTTCAGGAACAATCGCGCCTCGTATTTGCCAACCGGCAGGTCCGGCCCGGTTATCACCCCGTCGGTTTGCCCCGGTACCAGCATTTCCAAAAAGTAATATTGCTTGCCCGCCAAACCGGGGGCGCTGACCGCCAGCCAGTGCTGTCCCTGGGGTGGCAGACCGGCGAATTCGATCTGCGGGGCCGTGTTGGGGGCAATCACGGAATTCGGCACAAGGACGGTTGGCGCGGGGGCTTCATAGCTGGTTTGAGGCGGATCATTTTCAGGTTTTACGAGGCGCGTCACGGCTGAAGGTTGCAACAACAAACGCGCCTTTTCACGGTACTGAGCGGCGGTGACTTCGTTCTTTTCCACACCTTCGCCATTGGCATACATGCTGGCCAGAACTTCGTATTTCTTCGCGTCCGGCTTGCGCGCAATCCCCAGATGGAGCCAGCGGATCGCCTCTTTCGGGTCTTTCGCACCGCCATCGCCCCGGCGCAGCATTCCGACCAGGATATTCAGCGCCCGATCACTGCTTTCAGCCGCGCGGGTCAGATAGAGGCGCGCGGACGCCTTGTCGCCAACATCATCAAGACCAAAATAATCGATATAACCCAGATGGGCGATGGAAGGCATGTGATTGCCGGCCGCCAGCGCCGTAAAAATTTGCCGCGCTTTGGCCGTTTTACCAGCCGACAGATAGGCCCGCGCCAGTTGGAAAGAAAACCGCGCCTCGGCCGGGGTAGCGCGCAAAGCGGCTTCGCAGGCCTCAATGGCCCGGGCAACATCCAGATCAACAAGCGAGACGCCCCGGCTCAGGGCGGCCTTGTCATCCGTGTCAGCGGCAAATGTATCGCAAGGATCAAGCGGCGCGACAGGGGCGTTCAGCGTGGCAAACACCTGCGCCGAACTTATTCTTTCCGGCGCGGCTTTGCCGGAAGGCTTCTGCTTGCGATAGGTGCGTTTGATCGCCCTGACGGCGCGCGCCAGTCCCAGCGATTTGGGCTGGCGATCCACCCAGTTGCGAAAGCCGCGCCCGTCAAAACTGCCGAGATAGCCGGTGGCATCGGCCAGGCGGCGGTTGAGGTCTGGATTATCGCCCCAATTGCGATCCTCTGGATATTCCTTTGCATCCTGCATCAGGACTTTAAGTTGTTGCAACAGGCCTTGCGGATCACCCTCGGGGAACACGCCTTCGGACATTGCGATTAGGGCGGTCAGGGCCTTTTGACTGCGGCTGTCAAATTTGCCGTCAATTGGGCCGGGATCGAACCCAAGCAGCGACAAGGCGGTTTCGATGTCAAACATGATCTGCGGGCCGGCATCTTTTTGCGGCGCGGTCGCTTGTTGTGAAGGTGTTTCCTGCGCCACATCACCGCCATTCAGAACCGCGTCGCGCGCCGCCTGAAATGATCCGTATTTGGCTTCAAAACCGGTGATGATCGTATTGGCCTCGTCAGCGACACGGGAGGTGACGCTGACCGCATCGTCAAAGTTTGGCCCGTCTTCCAGCGCCTTGATGACGCGCAAACACTGGGGCCTGCGCCCGGTGCGGGCGCATTTGGCGAGCTTCGGGAACAGCTCGGCGTAAGAAAGCGCCATATTCTCGAAACTTTCGACCATGTCGGAATTGCGTGGATCGGCCACGAAGGTCGCTGCGGCCTCGGTGGCGATACCGTCATAGATTTCGGCTGCGGCCTTCAGCGGCCCCGAGAAACTTCTTTGCCCCTTGAAGCTGTCCTTTTTGCTGACGCTGTCGATAAAGTCGATCAGTGATTGGTTGGCCTGATCGCTGCGTTTGCCAAAATCCTCGATCATATCGGCAAGGGCGGCGAATTCGATGACGAAATTCACGTCGTTGATTTCATCGGCGGTTGCGGGCGCACTTACCAGCAGCAAAATTGCTGCGCTCAAACCCCCAAGCAAGACCGAAATGGCCTGTTTGAACCGGATAAGGCCAAGTCGCGTCATTTCTTGGCCCATTCCGAATTGGTTACCACGTCCGGATCGTTGCCGCTTGATTTCAGGCTGGCAAGCAAACGCCGGGTTGCGGCTTCAAAAGGTTCGATCTCTTCCGGCGCAAGCGCCACCACATCGCCCGTTCCTGACCAGCTTGCGCCGATGGCCATCACGGTATAACGCCCGACGAACCTGTCATCCACCCGCCTGCCGATAATCCAGACAGAATCTTCGCCCGAACAGCCGCTGGCTTGCGAGGCGGTTTTCAGGCAGCGTTTCATATCAGCCGCCTGCCACGGCACTTTGCTGCGCAAAACGATGCGCCCGTCGCGGTAGTGGATGCCTTTCAAGCCGCCACTTAGCACAACGTTCATGAACGGTATGGCGGTGTTGGTTTCCAGATAGACATTGCCGGTCACATTGGGGCCGTCAATCTTCAGCTCGACACTGCCTTCGCCAAATACCGGCTTGCCCCAGCTATTTGTGCTGGCCCCGGCCCCTGCTGTCAGCGGGAACGAAAACGCCCCCTGCAAGATGTCTTCGAGCCCCAGCGGGAACGGTTTGAAGCTGAGTTTCCATTCCTCTTTTTCATCAGGTGATTCGTGACGATAGATTGTTCCGGTGCCATCCGCGCATAACACACCAGTAATCCTGGTGCGGTCGCTTTTGTCCTCAACATCCACCAGAACCCCTTCGAACCGGCCCCCGTGACCACCGCTGAAACTTCCCTTTTGAACGGTTTCATCGCCCTGATATTCAAAGACTTCAAGCGTCATATAGTCCGTAAGCGCATAGTTTTTGATTGCAGCCTGATATTTGGCAGATCCGGATATTTTCCCGGAATTCCCGGCTTTCTCCCAATCAAATTCCAGCCGGATGCTGCGTTTGCGGAACCCGTCATCGTCCAGATTTTCGATATAGGTGCCGGTTGCGATGCGTGTTGGGCCAAGTGCTGCCAAATCGGCATCGCGCTGCGCATCCGGCGTGATCGGTTTGCATCCCGGAACAAGGATCGGCTGGGCGTCGCCGCCTGCCGTCTTGGGGATGGATTTGGCTTTCGGGGCCAGCTTGGCGACCTTTTTGTCGCCGCCTTTTTTGTCGCTGCCTTTACCACCGCCTCTTTTCAGCGCCCTGCGTTTTTCGGCCCGCCTTGCCCGCGCCTTGATGCTTTTCTCTTTCAATTCGCGCAGCGCCGCCGCCAGCGGGTCATCCGCAATCGCTTCACCACCATAGACCAGGGTCGAGATCAAATCGCCAATATCCGCGCCGGTGGCAAGGACTGCCTGCAGATCCGCC
>JAADIC010000240.1 GCA_013151535.1 Alphaproteobacteria bacterium
CGCGTTGGGCAGGATTTCCCACAGCATGATATACCACGGGCCTTCGCCACGGGTCTGGGCGGCAGCCACATAATCGCGGGTCTGGATATCCATGGTCAGGCCGCGCACGATTCTGTAGATCGTCGGCGAGTTCACGAACACCACGGCGACGAATATGTTCAGCCGGTTGGCGTCAAGCGGCAGGCGCAGGAATGGCTCTTGCGCGTTGCGCGTCGCCTCCATCCATTCACCGATCGGATTGCCTTGGTTGAGGTATCCCATAATGCCGGTCCACAGGCCGACAAACGGATCAATCTCGAACACCGTGCCGAAATAGAACATGAACATCACGATCACGATGGGCACCGCCACGCGCATCAGAAACTTCGGTGATATCCGCCAGCGTGAATACATCAATGTCCAGAAAAACAGCAGCGGAAAGATGAACAACACGGCGGCCAGCCATGTGACAAGGCCGGTTTCGCGGATTTCCGGTGTGACCAGCAAATAGAACAGCAGGATCACCGGGAAGGCCAGAACGAGGTTGGCCAAAAACGACAGCACCGTATCAAGCCGCCCGCCGTAATAACCGGCAGGCAGGCCAAGGGTGATGCCGATCATGAAGGCAAACAGGGTTGCGGCGGGGGCGATTTGCAGCACCACGCGCGAGCCCATGATAAGGCGGCTCCAGACGTCGCGCGCCAGATTGTCGCCGCCCAGCAGATACCACGCATCCTGCATGCCGCGTACCGGGGTGCCGGGAACTTTGTTCTTCATGCCGGAAATCTGCGCAAGTGGGTCATATTGAATGATCTGGTTGGCGAATATCGCGGTGAATACCCAGAACATCACCAGCCCAAAGCCGAACATGCCGATGGGATTGTCAAACAGCTTGCCGTAAAGCCCAAGCCGGCGCTTGTATTTGATCGATACGGCGAACAGGATCACCAGTGAAATCCAGACCGGTGTCAGTTCGCTCGAAATGTCCCCCACAATTCCCAGTGTTCTGACCGGCGTAACCGCGCCAATGACAATGTACAATACGATCAACCCACAGACTGAAAGAAGCGATACGCGTAATAACAGATTGGTATATTTTTCGGGGATCCGCGCAACGATCAATCCAAAAGCAGCACCAAGCACGGCCCAAACAATGAATTGAGCGATGAAGCGCATCCAAAGCGTGTCAATAGCAAGGTCAAATACCACGCCAACACGTTTGGGTAGGATAGACGCTATTGCAAGCAATGCACCTATCAAAAGGGCAGGGGTCGCAATAGATTTTATCTGTTGGCCTATGTTCACAGCAGGGGATTTGCCAGACTCGTTCTGTGGGGTCGAAGTAAAAGACTTTACGATTGCCGCGACTGCAGCCAGTGCCAGTACCTCGACTACAAAAACTAAAATGGGATCAAGGGTTGTGCCAAGTGATCCGGTCCAAGTAAGCGGTTCCATAGCCAGCCCTCCCTAGTTAATTCTGATACGTGGGTTGAGGTAGACATAGCCGATATCGCTTATCAACTGGGTCACCAGAACCACCGCTACCGACACGATGCCAACCGCCAATAACAGCTCGATATCGTTGTTGCTGGCGGCCTGCACCAGCAGCCAGCCAAAGCCTTTGTAGTTGAACAGGGTCTCGACAATGACAACACCGGTCAGCAGCCACGGGAATTGCAGCATGATAACCGTGAACGGCGCGATCAGCGCATTTCTAAGCGCGTGTTTCAGGACGATAGCGCGAAAAGACACGCCCTTCAGCCGCGCCGTGCGGATATATTGCGCTGTCATCACCTCGGCCATGGAGGCCCGTGTCATGCGGGCGATATAGCCCATACCGTATAGCGAGATGGTAATCACCGGCAGGGTGAAATTGGCGAATGTGACGTCATCCATGGCACTGAGGGACGTGCCTTTGAACCATTTTAACCCGACAGCACTGGAGGCAAACAGCACGATCAGGATCACGCCTGACACATATTCCGGCGTCGCCGTGGTGGCGATGGAGAAGGTGGACAGGATGCGATCAAGTTTCGAGCCTTCGCGCATGCCGGCCAGCACCCCGATCAGCAGGGCGGACGGGATCATCACCAGCAGCACAATCCCCATCAGTTTGCCAGTCAGTGCCAGACGCCTTTTAACCAAGGGGCCGACATCCTCTTTGAATACAATCGATTTGCCGAAATCACCCTGCAACACGCCGCAGCGGGTCGGGGCCTCCTCGGCTGACATGCCGCCGCGAATACAACGCCCCGTGACCTTGCCATCGGGATGGGTGTAACGAAAACCGGGCGAAATCCCCAGCCATTCGCTGTAACGCTTGAACACCGGCTGGGTATAGCCGTTCTTTTGCAGAAAACTTAAAACCTGCGCGTCCGTCATCCGCTGGGTGCCTTCAAGTTTGGCCACCTTTTCAAGGTTCGGATAGAGATTGGTCAAATAGAAGACCACGAATGTCAGGCAAATGGCGGTCAGCAGCATGACGCCCAGACGCCGGGTCAAAAATAATAGCATATCGGTCCCTGTCGAAAACACGGCGCTGTTTTTTTGTGCGCCAATTGACTTGACCGGAGAAATCCCCCCCGGGATGTTCAGGGGCCGCTTTGCACAGCCCCTGAACTTATTCTTTTAGCATTGCTCGCTTATGCGGCCCAGCCCAGCTTGTGGACGTGGATTTCAAAGGTCGGGTGCATTTCGGCCCCGACAATCCCTTCTTTGAAGTGGCGATAGAGGCTCTGCCAGAAGGGCTGAATGATAACCCCTTCTTCGCGCATGATACCTTCAAGACGCACCATCTTTTCGCGCCGCGCATCCGCATCCGCAATGGCCGAGGCCTCGTTCAGCAACTGGTCAAACTCGGCATTGGCAAAACCGGCCTCGTTCCACGGCACGCCCGATTTATAGGCCAGTGCCAGAACCTGAACCCCAAGCGGGCGCTGGTTCCAGTTGGTTGAGCTGAACGGATATTTCGCCCAGTCGTTCCAGAAAGTGGAGCCCGGCAAAATGGTCCGCTTCACCTTGATGCCGGCGTCACGCAACTGCGCGGCCACCGCATCGGTGGTGTCACGGCGCCAATCGCCATCGATCGAGATCAGTTCGTGCTCGTAATCGCCCATGCCAGCCGCTTCCATCATGGATTTGGCCTTGGCGGCGTCGCGCACATGCGGGCCGATATCGGCATATTCCGGGTGCAGCCTGGAAACGTGGTGGTTTTCGGCCAACTGGCCATTGCCACCGAAACCAAGCTCCAGACAAACCGCGTTATCGACACCAGCCGCCAGCGCCACACGCACATTCCTGTCGGCGTAAATGGTTTTGCCGTCGACTTCGGCCTTCTGGTTGGTCCGGATAACGATGGTGTTGGCGGTCGCGGCTTCGGATTTGCTCCAGCCAAGCGCGTCCATGATCTCGATGAACTCGCCATCGGTGCGATA
>JAADIC010000359.1 GCA_013151535.1 Alphaproteobacteria bacterium
GCGGGTTTTGTTTGTCCCAAAAGACGTAATACGACTCGGATGACAGATATAGTGATGCCTAGTACGATCCCTAAATTTCTCGTAAATCCCAGTCATTCGTGGGGCACAATGTGGGGCACGCCTAGATTATTTTTGCGTAACTTATTGAAATATATGGATTAAAATCACAAAAATGGCAGTCCCTAGGGGAATCGAACCCCTCTTTCCAGGTTGAAAACCTGGCGTCCTAACCGATAGACGAAGGGACCGCACGGTTCGTGGAGCGGCTTGTAGTCGGAACCCGTGCCTCTGGCAAGGGGAATTCGCGGGAAAAACTACAAATCAGGCGCTGATTTTTACCGCATCCTCGAGCCGCAGTTTCGGTTTTTTACGCCCGCCCCAACTGTCGACCTCAAGCCGCCCCGCGACGTTGAATATCGCACCGTTATGGCCCTCCAAAAGCGCGCCAAGCGGGCTGTCAAAGGCGCGAAAGGCGATGGCGTCGATGCGCGCACCTGCTTCGTCCTGAAAGGTCAGGCGCAGGTGGTTTTCACCTGCGCGTTTGGCGAAAGACACCCGCACCGAGGGCAAGGCGAAACGCGGCGCGGGAGCACCTGCGCCGAACGGACCGGCCTGTTCAAGCGCTTCGATCAGTTCGACCGTGGCGGCGCGCGGGGCCAGAACGCCGGTTAATCGCAGATCAGAGGGGCCGGCTTTGTCCGAGCCCTGGGCCGCCAGCAATTCAGCCAGCCGTGCCATGGCGGGTTCAAGATTGTCGCGTGAAACGCTCAGGCCCGCCGCCATTTTGTGGCCACCGCCCTTTTCCAACAAACCCTCGGCAACCAGCCGCGCGATGGATGCGCCCAGATCAACGCCGCTGATCGAGCGGCCCGAGCCTTTGCCATCTTCCCCGTCGAAACCGATCACCAGCGCCGGTCGGTTCGCCGCATCCTTCAGGCGCGACGCCACGATGCCAACCACGCCGGGGTGCCAGCCCTCGCCTGCCGCCCAGACCAGCGGCGCGTCAAAGCCGCGCGCTTCTGCCTGTTCCAGCGCTTTGAGGCGCACCTGTTCCTCGATGTCGCGGCGATCTTTGTTGAGGTCTTCCAACCGCTCGGCCAACGCTGATGCCTCGTGCAAATCGTTGGTTGAAAGCAGACGCGCGCCCAGATCGGCCTTGCCAATGCGCCCGCCTGCATTGACGCGCGGGCCCAGCAAAAACCCGAGGTGATAGGCATTGGGTGCCGCGTCCATGCGCGCCACATCGGCCAACGCCGTCAGCCCGACGCGCTTGCGCTGGCCCATGATTTTAAGGCCCTGCTGCACGAATGCACGGTTCAGTCCCTGCAACGGGGCCACATCGGCGACCGTGGCCAGCGCCACCAGATCAAGCAGCGCCAGCAGATCGGGGCCGGTTTTGCCCGCGCTGCGCATCAGCCGGTTGACGGCCACCAACAGCATGAAAACCACCCCCGCGGCGCAGAGATAGGTCAACTCGCTCACCTCGTCTTGCCGGTTCGGATTGACGATAGAGTGGGCGGGCGGCAAGGTCTCGCCGCCCTGATGGTGATCCAGAACGATCACATCCACAGGCGCGGCGGCCTTGATCGGCTCATGCGACAGGGTTCCGCAATCGACACAGACGATCAGGTCGTGATCGCGCGCAAGCGCCGCCATAGCCGCCTCGTTCGGGCCATAGCCTTCATCGATCCGGTCGGGAATATAAAGCGTGGCGGTCAGGCCAAGGTCACGCAGCCAAGAGATCAGCAGGGCAGCGGAAGCGCCGCCATCCACGTCATAATCGGCGAAAATCGCGATCCTCTGGCCGCTCGAAACCGCCGCCAAGAAACGCGTGGCGGCCTTGTCCATGTCTTTGAGGGTTGACGGATCGGGCATCAATTCGCGCAAGGACGGAGCCAGAAATGCGGCGGCATTTTCAGCCTTTACACCGCGCGCCGCCAGGATACGGCACAGGGCGTCGGGCAATCCGGTGGTCTGGATCAGGGCTTGGGCGTGGCGGTCCTGTTCCGGCGTCGGGCCGACCCAGCGCCGCCCGGTGGCCGAAACTTCAACGTCCAGAAAAGCGGGGGCTGGCTCAGACATCCTCGATCCGGATGGCGACCGGGTCTTGCAGGGTGACGCCGGTGGAGATGATGCCGGCCAGCGCGTGGTCAAGCTCGGCCCGGGTGGTTTTGTGGGTGACCATTAGCACCGGCGCGGCAGTATCGGCGTGGCTGTACTGGCGCATCCGGTCAATCGACACGCCCGCATCGGCCAATGCGCCGGTGATCTTGTGCAACACACCCGGCGCGTCTTTCAGCATCAGGCGCAGATAGAACGCGGCAGCGGCGGATACTTGCGCGGCCTGAATATTCTTAAGGCCGATTGCGGGTTGTCCGAAGGTCGATAGCCGGAAACCGCGTGCAATATCAATCACATCGCTCATGACAGCCGAGGCTGTCGGGCCTTCACCCGCCCCCGCACCGCGCAACACGATCTGGCCCACGGCGTCACCTTCCAGCAGCACCATATTGGTGGCGTTTTCAAGCTGGCCGAAGGGTGAATTCTTCGGTACGAGGCAGGGTTGCATGCGCTGCTCCAGCCCGCGGCCGGTCAGTTGTGCAACCCCCAGCAACTTGATGCGAAAACCCATATCGCTGGCTTGCTCGATATCGGTGATCGAAATCCGCTGGATGCCTTCCAGCTCGACCCCGGCAAAATTGACCTTGGTACCAAAGGCGATTGACGACAGCAGCGCCAGTTTGTGCCCGGCATCGATGCCGCCCACGTCAAGGTTGGGATCAGCCTCCAGATAGCCCAGCGCCTTGGCGTCGGCGAAGACCTGTTCGTAAGGCACACCTTCGTTTTCCATGCGGGTCAGGATGTAATTGCAGGTGCCGTTCATCACCCCCATGACGCGGGTGATTTTGTTGCCCGCCAGCCCTTCGGTCAGGGATTTGATGACCGGAATGCCGCCCGCTACGGCGGCCTCGAATTTGAGGGCAACATCACTGGATTCGGCGGCCTCGGCCATGGCTTGGCCGTGGATGGCCAGCATCGCCTTGTTGGCGGTGACCACATGTTTACCGGCAACAATCGCCGCCTCGACCGAGGCTTTGGCGGGGCCGTCTTCACCGCCCATAAGTTCGACAAACACGTCGATATCACCGCGTTTGGCCAAGGCGACGGGGTCGTCCTCCCACGCGTATCCGGCCAGATCGACGCCGCGATCCTTGGCTTTTGATCGCGCGGACACGGCGGTGATTTCGATGGGCTGGCCA
The DNA here is from genome assembly GCA_013151535.1 of Alphaproteobacteria bacterium. GTDB lineage: Bacteria > Pseudomonadota > Alphaproteobacteria > Rhodobacterales > Rhodobacteraceae > UBA5972. The sequence goes on from JAADIC010000359.1 coordinate 3,261, forward strand.
CTGCGCGCCGCGATCAGGGCGGCGTGGTTTTCAAGGATACGGATGACACCGACACCGACAGTTCCAAGACCGGCAATTCCGAGGCGCAAAGGGTTGGGCATGGGGCGGCTCCGCGATGGGGGAATAGGTTGAGGGTCTGGGTTCGCGCCCTCGGCGCAACATCAGGGGCTGCGCGTATTGACCGCCTGTTGCAGCCTGAGCCGTTCCTGAATCGTGACCACCGGGCCGCGCAGCATTTTTGCACGACGGCGCAGAGCGCTGACACGCCCCTCAAATGCGCGGATTTCAGCAAGCGAGCGCTCAAAATCACCAATGTCGCCTGACAGGATCACATCGACCGGCAGGAATTTCGGC
>JAADIC010000318.1 GCA_013151535.1 Alphaproteobacteria bacterium
GCCTCCGGCGCGTCGCTTTGACCGAAGAACAGGGAAATCGGCACATCGAAATAAGCCGCAATCGCCCTAAGATCGTTAATCGAGGGTTTTGATCGGTCCCGCTCAACCTGCGAAATCCACCCGACCGAGCGGCCCAGCGCTTCGGCCAGTTCCACCAGCGTCAGCCCTCGCGCGTGCCTTAACGCCCGCAGATCAGCCCCGAGGCTTTCGCTTTGAACAGAAATGTCGTCACGCATGGCACTAACCCGTGAAATTTTCACTGATAATTTCATGCCATCGATTCGACCAAGCCGCTTAACCATTTGCGACAGGAATGTCGGAAATGGAAAATTACCAGTTCAGCCAGCCAGACATGCGAGCAATCTGCTCTTTACCCGCCTTTCGCCTGTGTTACTTTTTTGGCTGCATGTCCGACCTCTTCGCCCCGTTCGCCACGCTCTACGCCAATCTCACCCCGCATATCGACATGCCCAAGGGCGACGGTTCGCACGATCTGGGCCATCTCGTGCGCGTCTGGCGCAATGTGCTGCGTATCCACGCGGATGAGGGCGGAGACCTCCGGCTTCTGGCCGCCGCCACGATCCTGCATGATTGCGTATCCGTCGAAAAGAACGACCCACGCCGCGCGCAGGCCTCAACGCTGGCGGCTGACAAAGCCGCCAAGGTTCTGACTGGCCTTGGCTGGAGCCAATCCGACATCGCCACCAGCCACCACGCCATCGCCGCGCACAGCTTTTCCGCCAATATCACACCCAAAACGCGTGAGGCGAGGATCCTGCAAGACGCCGACCGGCTGGATGCCATCGGCAATATCGGCATCGCCCGCTGTTTTTATGTGGCCGGGCGCATGGAGCTTGGCCTTTATGATCCCGATGACCCACAGGCCAAACAGCGCCCGCTTGACGACAGCCGCTTCGCGCTCGATCACTTCAAAACCAAGCTGCTGACCCTGTCATCGGGCTTTCAAACCAGCTCAGGGGCCTTGCTGGCACAAAAACGGCATGAACATCTCCTTCGGTTTCTCAAGGATTTTGCCGCTGAAATATAGCCAGCGACTCGACTCTATTCACTTTAGCTCCTAAATTGAGAACAATAGTGAACATACTCCATGCAAAACCACCGCCGCATCCTGTCCATCTGGTTTCCCCGCCTCGCCGCCGAGCGTGTTTTGCGCATCGAACGCGGCACCATCAGCGGCCCGCTGGCCATCATTGCCACCGACAACAACACCCAGACCCTCGCCAGCCTGTCGCTTGAGGCCGAGGCCGAGGGCCTGCGTGTCAGCCAACCCCTGCGCGATGCCCGCGCCTTCTGCCCCGGGCTGCTCACCCGCCCGGCCAGCCAACAGGCCGAGGCCGCGTTTTTATCCCGCCTCGCCCGCTGGGCCAGCAAATTCACCCCCTTCATCGCACAGGAACCCCCCGCCGCCCTGCTGCTTGATATCACCGGCTGCGCCCATCTGTTCGGCGGCGAAATTCCCTTGACGCAAGCCCTGCAAGCCGATTGCGCCAAGCTCGGCCTAAGCGTGCAAACCGGCATCGCCGACACGCCGGGCGCGGCTTGGGCGCTGGCACGGTTTGCCGGGCAATCGGGCCACAGCGCGCACACAGGCGACGCCATAGATCAGGAGGCCCGCGCCACCAGATCACGCGCCGCCAAACGCCACTGGACACGCGGTGGCGCCGCGCCGCACCTGTCCATGAACACCAGCGCCCCTGCAATCGCCGAGCCGGGCAAAATCCGTCAGGCCCTCGCGCCTTTGCCGATTGCTGCCCTGCGCCTGCCTGCGGCCGCCGCCACCAACCTCAACCGCCTTGGTATACGGCGAATCGACGAACTCACCTGCCTGCCCCGCGCCGCGCTGGCGCGCCGGTTTGGCCGCGATGTGGTGCGCCGTCTGGATCAGGCGCTGGGGGTCGAGCCCGAGCCGATCACCCCGGCGCGCCCTGAAAACATCTTCGCCACACGGTTGACCCTGCCCGATCCGATCGGCCTTGAAAGCGATATCATGGCCGCGATCGATCGCCTGCTGCCACCCCTGTGCGAACGCCTGAAACGGGCTGGCAAAGGCGCGCGCCGCATCCGCCTTGGGCTTTTGCGCAGCGATCACACCAGCCAACATATCGAGGCCGGCCTTGCCCGCCCCAGCCATTCGCCCGATCAGATCCGCCCGCTCATCGCCCTCAAACTGATCGAGGTCGATCCCGGTTTCGGCATCGACGTCATCCGTATCGAAGCGGCAACCGTCGAACCCCTGCACCCGACCCAGCACAGCGGCCACGCCGAGGCCTCGACCGCCGGGGCCAGCCGCCTGAAAGACGGCGCGCAGATGGACAACCTGATTACACGCCTTGGCGGGCGCATCGGGCTTGAGGCAATCACCCGCCTGCACCCCGCCGACAGCCACATTCCGGAAAAGACCGCCACCATCATGGGCGCGGCGTGGTCCGGGCCTGATCTGAACTGGCGTGCGCCTGATAATCCCCGCCCGCTGGTCCTGTTCCCGCCCGAGATCGTCACCTCTGAAAACGAACCGCGCCCCCCCATCACCTTCCGCTGGCGGCGGCGCGATTTTGAAACCACCATCGCCCACGGCCCCGAACGCATCGCGCCCGAGTGGTGGCTGGATGATCCCAACTGGCGCTCGGGCCTGCGCGATTACTGGCGGCTGGAAACCGCAACCGGCGAACGCCTGTGGCTGTTCTATGCTCATGGCGGGGCGCATGTTTCAGGTGGGTGGTTCTGCCAGGGAGTGTTTGCCTGAGCCGCAAACCTGCGACCAATGCGCCGCCCCCTTTCAAAAGCTGGCCCGCCGTCCTAACCTGCGGTGAAACAAATTTGAAAGGCCCCGATATGCTGAAATCCATCCTCGCGACACTGGCCCTGACACTCGTGATCCTGCCCGCGCAAGCGCAGGTCGTCATCAAGAAAGGCATGACCGAATTCACCGTCACCCTAAACGGCGAAACCTGCACCATCGCCCGCGATCAGGACAAGGAGGCGGTGATCCACCCCTCTTACGCGCGCACCGCGCAGGGCTGGCCGCAAGCCATCAGCCTTGGCAACGGCATCGAAACATTGGGAGAATTGGAATTCATCGACTATATGCAGGCCGCCGAAACCGACGACAGCATCATTATCATCGACACCCGCACCGAGAACTGGCACGCCAACCTGCGCATCCCCTGCACCATCAACGTGCCCTACACCCTGCTGAACGACGATAAAGACATCGCGATCTTCACCACGCTGGATTATTTCGGGGTCGAGGAAAATGACGATGGCAGCCTGAATTTCGACAACGCCAAAACCGTCGTCGGCTATTGCAACGGCTATTGGTGCGCCCAGACACCCGCCATGTTCCTGAACGCCAAATATTCCCTAATCAACCTCG
>JAADIC010000168.1:0-4862 GCA_013151535.1 Alphaproteobacteria bacterium
AGTGGCGCGCGTTTGACCATGTCGCGCCGGGTGTTTCGCCTGACGATCTTGCGCACCATCCTGCATGTGATCGGTATCGGGGCGATGTTCACTTCGCTGCGGTTCCTGCCCCTGGCCGATGCCATCGCCATTGCCTTTGTCATGCCGTTCATCATGCTGTTGCTGGGCAAAACCGTGCTAAACGAGGAGGTCGGCGCGCGCCGTCTGATCGCCTGTGCAGTTGGCTTTGTCGGCACGCTTCTGGTCATCCAGCCAAGTTTCGCCACGGTCGGCCTGCCAGCCTTGCTGCCGTTGCTTGTAGCGGTGGTGTTCGCGCTGTTCATGCTGGTCACCCGCCAGATCGCGAAAGAGGTTGATCCCGTCACCCTGCAAACCGTCAGCGGCATGATGGCGGTGCCGGTTCTGGCGGGGCTTGCCGTCTTTGGCCTGACAAATGACGTGCCAGCCCTTGATCTGGTCTGGCCCAGCGCTGGTGAGGCGGCCCTGTTGTTGACCATCGGCGTGGTCGGCACCTCGGCCCATCTGCTAATGACATGGTCCCTGCGCTATGCGCCCTCGGCCACATTGGCACCGATGCAATATCTGGAGATTCCGGTGGCAACGCTGATCGGCTGGGCCATATTCAAGGATCTGCCGAACGGATTGGCGGCCCTTGGCATCATGATTACGGTTTTGGCCGGGCTCTACATCCTTTACCGCGAACACAAAACCGCGCGCCTTACACCGCCAACGGTGTGATCCCGTCAAGCGCGCTGTCAGGCAGTGCCGCCAGCATTTCGCGCACGGTTTTCCCAAGGGTGGGATGGCGCCAGTCAGGCGCGATATCGGCCAAAGGCACCAACACAAATGCGCGGTCCTGAAGGCGCGGATGCGGCAGGATCAACTGATCCGGCGCGGTTGTGGCCTGTTCGGTTTCCGGCAATGTCATCCAGCGCTCAAGCGTGGCCCTGTCTGGCAAAACAGTGTCACCGCAAGCCAGCAGATCAAGATCAAGCACCCGTGCCTCCCAACGGGTTGTGCGGCTGCGGCCCAGCTTGGCCTCGATCCGGTGCAGGCGCAGAAGCAACTGATCCGGCGCAAGGCTGGTGGCCACCGACACCGCCGCATTTACGAAATCCGGGCCCGAACCAACCGGATAAGCCGGGGTCTGAAAGAATCGGCTTTGTGCCACCAGTTCCACCGCTTTTTCAGCCGCCAACAACTCAAGCGCGACAGCGATGGAATCCGATACGCTGCCAGCTTGTGACGGCAGGTTAGACCCGACGGCAATCAGGCAATTTGCCGCCGAACCATCGGCTTTTTGCCCTTGAAGCATGCGGAAATTCCCTTATGTTTACCGTATTGTTTCATCGGTGTTTTACCCACGTTTACCACTCAAAAGCATTGATGAAACTTCATTTTTAGAGGGAAAAACAATTATGTTTTACCGAGACGAGCGCCTGGCGCTTTTTATAGATGGCGCAAACCTGTATGCGGCGGCCAAGGCGCTGGGTTTTGACATCGACTACAAACTTCTGAGGACAGAGTTTATGCGTCGCGGCAAGTTGCTGCGGGCGTTCTACTATACCGCTCTGTTGGAGAACGACGATTATTCACCGATCCGCCCGCTGGTCGATTGGCTGAATTACAACGGCTATAATATGGTGACAAAACCGGCCAAGGAATTCACCGATTCCATGGGCCGTCGCAAGATCAAAGGGAACATGGATATCGAACTTGCCGTCGATGCCATGGAGCTTGCCCCCCATATCGACCATATCGTGATCTTTTCCGGCGACGGCGATTACCGCCCGCTGGTGGAATCATTGCAACGCCAGGGCGTGCGGGTATCGGCTGTTTCAACGATCCGTTCGCAACCGCCGATGATCGCGGATGAACTGCGCCGTCAGGTCGATAATTTCATCGAGTTGGAAGAGCTGAAAGACGTGATCGGCCGCCCACCGCGCCCCGATATGCCGATGCGTTCGGACCAGGTGGAAATGTCTGAAGAATAGGTTTTTCCTATCGCAAAGATTGAGCCCCGGCTTGCACTGCAGGCCGGGGTTTTCTTTGGTCAATGCAGACAAAAGCTATTGCCCGATCGCCGCTTTGGTGACCGCGTCGTTGCGTTTGCGTGCGGGCGTGGGCCATGTGCTTTTGATATAGGACAGCACGGCGATGATCTCGTCGTCACTTAAAACGTCACCATAACCGATCATGTTGGTTTTGTAGTTTCCGCCCACCAGTTGCTCGATCCCGACCTTGGTAATCAGGAACAATTGCGTTTCCGCGTGGTGCCATGTGTGGCCCTGCACATTATGCGGCGGGGCGGGCATATAGCCGTCTTCGTCCCGCGTTTTCCACCTGCCCCTGCAACTGATCGCCGTGGCAGGCGGCACAGGTGGATTGGTAAATCTCCTGCCCTTGGGCAATAATCGCCGGATCATCCGGCTGCAACAGCAGGCTTTGCGCGTTGGTGATCCCGCCAAACCCAAGCAATCCGGCAAAAGCCATAACGCCCAAACCGGGCCTGAAAATTCTGGTGGGCATAACCACGCTCCTCGCTGCTCAAAAACTCCAACCCTTTATTGCAGATCATAGGGCCACCTGTATAGAAGAGCCTGTGAACAATTAGGTGATACCCGATGCCCAAACCACCGCTGAAACTCTATATGGCCGCGCCGCGCGGGTTTTGTGCCGGGGTTGATCGGGCCATCAGGATTGTCGAGATGGCGATTCTGAAATGGGGCGCGCCGGTTTTTTATGTGCGCCACGAGATCGTGCATAATAAATATGTGGTGGACGGGCTGCGCGCGCAGGGGGCGGTTTTTGTGGAATCGCTTGAGGAATGTCCGCTGGATCGCCCAGTGATCTTCTCGGCCCACGGGGTGCCAAAATCGGTTCCGGCCAAGGCGCAGGCGCGCAATATGATCTATGTCGATGCAACCTGCCCGCTTGTCTCCAAGGTGCATATGGAGGCCGAGCGGCATAACCGGAACGGCTTGCAAATGGTGATGATCGGCCATGCTGGCCATCCGGAAACCGTGGGCACAATGGGCCAGTTGCCCGAGGGCGAGGTCTTGCTGGTTGAAACCGAAGCTGACGTGGCCCACGTCGTTCCGCGTGATCCTTCCAAGCTGGCCTTTATCACCCAGACCACCCTGTCGGTGGATGATACCGCCAGTATTGTTACCGCCCTGACCGCCCGTTTCCCCAACATCATCGGCCCGCATAAGGAAGATATCTGCTACGCCACCACCAACCGCCAAGAGGCGGTCAAGGCGGTCGCGCCGCATGTGGATGCGCTCTTGGTGATCGGCTCGCCCAACTCGTCCAACTCGCGCCGTCTGGTCGAGGTGGCGGCCAAAGCCGGTTGCGCCTATACCCAGCTTGTTCCGCGGGCAGGCGATATCGACTGGCGCGCGCTGGAAGGGGCAAAAGCGGTGGGCATTTCCGCCGGGGCCTCGGCCCCTGAAGCCCTGATTGATGAAGCGGTCGCGGCGTTTTATGACCGGTTTGCGGTCACAGAAAAAATCGTGGAGACCACCACCGAGAACGTGGAATTCAAAGTGCCACGCGTGCTGCGCCAATGAGTGTCGATCCTGAAACAATCGCCGTCTATAACGCCAAGGCGGCGGAATATGATGCGTTGGTCAGCGGTGAGGAAAACCAGCAACTGGCGGCTTTCATGGCAATATTGCCAAAGGGTGCGCAGGTTCTTGATCTTGGCTGCGGCACAGCAAGTGCTGCGGCCACCATGCGCGATTTTGGCCTGAGCGTCACGGCGCTGGATGCGTCGGTGGAAATGGCCGCACTGGCCAAGCGGCGGTTCAATCTGGATGTGACGCTCGGCACGTTTGATGATCTGAGAGAACAAAACACTTATGATGGTATCTGGGCCAGTTTTTCCCTGCTGCACGCGCCGCGCGCTGACATGGCGCGACATCTGAAGGCGATTTACAATGCCCTGAAGCCTGGTGGCGCGTTCAGTCTCGGCCTGAAAACCGGAACCGGCGAGATGCGGGACAAGCTGGGGCGGCAATACACCTATTATGAAGAAACCGAGCTGCGCGATCTTCTGGACAATGCGGGTTTCACCATCACGCATGTAGACACCGGTGCGGGCGTGGGGCTGAGCGGCAGCGTCGATGCGTGGATCACCCTGGACTGTCATGCCTGAGCTGTTTGTCTACACCGACGGTGCCTGTTCCGGCAATCCCGGCCCGGGGGCGGCTGGGGGGCGTTGTTGCAGGCGGTTGATGGTGGAAGGGTTGTTAAGGAGCGCAGCCTGTCCGGCGGGGCGGCGGATACCACCAATAACCGAATGGAGCTGATGGCGGCAATCGCGGCCCTTGAAGCACTGGAGCGGCCTTCGGATATCACGGTGGTGACGGATTCCGCCTATGTGAAGGACGGGATCACCAAATGGATACACGGCTGGAAGCGCAACGGCTGGAAAAAGAAGGGCGGCTTGAAGAACGTGGAGTTATGGCAGCGGCTGGATGCGGCACAGGCCCGCCATAAGGTGACGTGGGAATGGGTCAAGGGTCACGCCGGGCACGAACAAAACGAGCGCGCGGATGAATTGGCCCGCGAGGGGATGGAGCCGTTCAAGAAACGCTGAGGCTGGAAGTGAAAATTATTCCCGAATAATTTTTTGACGCAAGAATTTTCGATAAAATTCTTCTTTTTCCAAGTCTAGTTTTTGTCCGGAATGGTCAGATAAAGCGTGTAGCCCAGCAGTGAATAATCCCCGTTCTCGCATTGAAGCCGATAAATATCGGCATCCGGAACATTGCCGATCAGCCCGACGATAAAGCAATCCGCAAGGTCTTTGGTGTAGACGTTTTCGTCAAAAACCATCGGATCAACGGGGCTGGTAT
>JAADIC010000168.1:4901-8283 GCA_013151535.1 Alphaproteobacteria bacterium
CCCGCACCACATCGGCGGGCACCACGATTTCGGGGTCAGCAGCGCTGTTATCCTGAATGCCACCCTCCACCAGCTCGAACGGGCGGCTGGCGGCGAACTTGCCTGTGGCATAGTCTGACGGATCGTCGATCAGAACCGGCTTGGCACCAAACCTTTCCATAATATCCAGCGGGTCAACTTTGGGTGTCACCCGGCGATAAAGGAACGTCTCCTCCCCCGGTTCACCCAGGGTTTCGCGGACCTCGTCCAGAAACCAGATGTTGTCCACCTTGCCGGTCTTGATATTCTGCGCCACCAGATACCGGCGGTTGGTGTCGATAAAATACGAACCTTCGTTGTCACCCAGCGTGCGGAACAAAAACAGATGGGTTTCGCTGATACCAACCGGATTGTCGTGAACGCTGGTATAACGCGGCGGCGTGGCGCTGGCGGGGATGCCAAGCGCGACCCCCAAAGCCAGCACAGTCAGGAAGCGATACAATCTCATAGCCAAAGCCTATCGGCTCAACCGCGCCCGTCGCAAGGGCTGAACGAAAAAACGCGCCCAAAGGGACGCGTTCTTTCAAAGTATCAGATTTGATGCTTAAGCCGCTTTCGCCTGATTTTGGCGTTCGCTTTCTTCGCGTGACAGGGCCACCGATGTGCGCACACCACGGCCAACGAATTCCATCATGCCTTTGACGCAGCGTTCGCTCGGGTCGATACCCGAACACATCAGCACTTCGCGGCCATCGCGTGACCGTGCCCAGCGGGCGATCACTTCGGGGCCGTTACCATATTTCTTGTCATCGGCAATCGCATCATCGAGCGCGGCCAGAACCACGGCCGCAAACAGTTTGCGCGCGCGGGAGCCTTGGTCATTCGTGAATGCCGCTGCATCAACGTAGTCAAACATACGTTGTCCTTTTCTTTTGCTCTTGTGTTTTTGGCTTGAGGGCCTTTATGGCAAGTTTGAGGCGATTCGGGTGTGCAATTTCGGAATACCTCCTATGCGCCCTCTGCATGGCTACAGCCAAGTGCATTCGCTGAATTCTGCCAACTTGCCAGTCTCTCATGGTCAAGATATAGGTGCGCCAACTCGTGTTTCAAGCAAAGGTTCAATCCCATCATGCCCAAGATCAACGGCAACGAAATCCGCCCCGGCAACATTCTGGAACATAATGACGGTCTGTGGATCGCGGTCAAAGTCGGCCATGTGAAACCCGGCAAGGGTGGTGCCTTCGCGCAGGTCGAGATGAAGAACCTCAGGAACGGCAGCAAGCTGAACGAACGGTTTCGCGCCAATGACAAGGTTGAAAAGGTGCGGCTTGACCAGAAAGACCAGCAGTTTTTGTATGAAAACGACGGCATGCTGGTGTTCATGGACAACGAAACCTACGAGCAGATCGAACTGCCCAGCGACATCCTCGGCGATCGTCGCCCGTTCCTGCAAGACGGTATGTCGATCAAGATCGAGTACCACGAAAGCGAGGCGTTAAGCGCGTCTTTGCCGCAAAAAGTGATTTGTACCGTGGTCGAAACCGAACCCGCCGTCAAAGGCCAGACCGCCGCCAACAGCTTCAAACCGGCGGTTTTGGACAATGGCGTCCGTGTCATGATCCCGCCTTTCGTCGGGCAGGACGAGGCGATTGTGGTCAGCACCGAGACCATGGAATACGTCGAACGGGCCTAAAAAACCTTCCCCGCATAGTACAATTGGGTCATGCGCGATGGAAACATCTCGTACAGAATACCTCTCATTTGCTTTTTGAAAACGAGGGGAGAATTCAACGATGGCAAAGCTAAAATGGTACGCTGGCAATAACGGCGTTTACGGATACACAGACTGGTCGGATATGACACGAATATTCGCCTATTCCGCCGGTTCCGGTAAATATGTATCCAACTATCAGTTTGATGAAACCAACTTCACCTATTCCGACACGGTGGATACCTATTGGATCCAGACCTTTGTAACAGATCCAACCCCCAACGTGTTTGGGGATGAAACGGTTACCGGCTACAAAGCCTATAACAAGAACGGTGATATAATCATGTCTGGTTCGGGCTTGAGCGTTAACTCGTCGACACTCATCCATGATGACGGTACGGGAAGATATGTTCTGAACAGCGATTTCTGGCTCACACTCATGGGCGGCGGCCAAACATTCGTTGGTGCCAATAACACCGGCGGGCTTGACTGGGGCGACTGGATCGAGACCGGAACCGGCAATGACACCATTTACGGGCTGGCTGGGGGTGACTGGGTCAAAGATGCCGGCGGTGCAGATTATTTCAATGGTGGCTCGGGTAATGATGTCATGTTCTACGCGAACTGGAACAGCAGTTCCGGGGTTGGTGTTACCGGCATCACCGCCAATTTGAAAACCGGCCAGATTGCTGGCCCAGATGGGTTCACTGACACGATCAAAAGCGTTGAGGGTGTCGTTGGCACACAGCTTGATGACACATTCATCGGCAACCGGGCGAACAACATGTTTCGCGGTGAGGGTGGTGTTGACACATATTCCGGCGGCGGTGGATTTGACATGATCCGTTTTGACAGGGACGCGGATCGTGGCGGCACCAGCGGTGTTACCGTTGATTTGAAAGCCGGAACCGCCATCGATGGTTTTGGCAATGCGGAAACCTTCACCAGTATCGAAGCCGTGCGCGCCACCAATTTCCGTGATGTTCTGACGGATAGCAGGAAGGATAACACCTTTCGCGGATATGACGGCGATGATGTTTTCAAGATGTCCGGTGGCAATGACACGATCAACGGTGGTGCCGGGTCTGACACGTTCATCTTTCGCGGGCTGAATTTCGGGTCTGATGTGATCGAAGATTTCAGCCAGACCGATTTTGACCAAATCCGCATCAAAGGCACATCCGCCTTTAGTGATTTGACGATTGTTGATGACGGGTTCGGCAATGCGCTGGTTACTTTTACCGGTGGTACGGGGTCGATCACCCTGAACGGTGTTGCGTTCGGCGATCTGAGCGCCGCAGACTTTCTTTTCTAGGGTCAGCCATATTGTAGAAAATGAAAACCGGGCGTTGTGACGACGCCCGGTTTTCTGAAATGTCCCGACCCGGTTAACAGGGAATGGGTCAGGCCACTTTTTGCAAAGAACCCGCCGGTTCAATTCCGAGTGCTTTACAAATCTGGCGTGTCAGATGCGGGCGGTTGAGGGTGTAAAAGTGCAAATCCTCCACCCCCTCATCCATCAACTCTGAACAAATCTCGGTCGAGATCGAGATCGACAGCAACTCCTCGACATTGTCGCGCTTGGCTTTGGCAAATGCGTCATCCATCCATGCAGGCAACGTGGCGTTGCAGCGTTTGGAGAATTTCTTGACCCCGTCCCAATCTTCGATCGGCAGGATGCCGGGGATGATC
>JAADIC010000329.1 GCA_013151535.1 Alphaproteobacteria bacterium
CGCTGTTTCTGGATGCGATGACGGGGTTTGAGCCACGCTCGCCGATCTCTTTCCCACCGCCCAACAAACCCTATCAACAATCGGTTCTGGAAGCTGATACCAATGTCAGGATCGCCTTCGCGCCTGATCTGAACGGCTTTGGCCCGGTGGAAAAGGAGATCACCGATCAGATGCATGCGGCCCTTGCCAAGGTTCAAAATACAGGCGGGGTGGTGGTTGAGGCATGCCCTGAATTGCCCGAACTTGAACGCACCTATCACACTCTGCGCGGGCTTGGGTTTCTGACCTCTTATTTGAACGCCCCTGACAGCCTGACGCGGCATTTCAAGCAAACCATACAGGACAATTTCATTTTTGCCCAATCCCTAAGCCTTGAGGATGTGGCCAAAGCCAACCTTAACCGCACCACGCTGTTCCGCAATATGCAGGATTTTCTAACGGATTTTGACGTGCTGGCCTGCCCGACCGTGGGTTGTATGCCGCGCCCGGTTGAACTGGAATGGGTGGATGAAATCAACGGCCAGCAGATGAACGGTTACATGGATTGGCTGCGCTTTACCTTTTTATCCACCACCACCAGCCTGCCTGCGATTTCGGTGCCAATTGGCATCGGTCCCAGCGGCATGCCCATCGGTATTCAACTGATCGGCCCACCACGCGGCGAGGCTAAACTGCTGGCCGTGGCGCGCGTGGTCGAGTTGGCCGTGGGTGGCCCACTTGGCCCGATTGACCCAAATGTAACCCATCTGTAAGGCCGCGCGATGTATCAGGAAAACCATCTTGCCAAACGGATCAGGCACGCCAGTATCGGCCGCGAGGATGCGCCGTTTTTGGAGGTTCATCCGAGCGGCAAGATCGTCAGCTATGGCGCGTTTTTCGCCAATGCCGAAAAAATCGCGGCGGCGCTGGTTCGGGTTGGGGTCAGACCCGGCGACCGGGTGGCGGTGCAGGCCCCCAAAACCGTGACAATGCTGGAACTCTATGTCGGCACAATCCTTGCGGGCGCGGTTTTTCTGCCCTTGAACACCGGCTATACCGCTTCGGAAATCCGGTATTTTCTGGGTGACGCAACGCCTAAAGTGCTGGTTTGCGATCCGCGAAATCTGGCCGCCCTGACGCCAGTGGCCAAGGATTGCAACGTCACCACGATCTGGACGCTGGCGGCGGATGAAACCGGCACGTTGGCGCAGGCGCGCGGTGTGGAAAGCGCCGGGTTTACCGCAATTGCGCGCGCGGAAAGCGACCTTGCGGCGCTGCTTTATACATCTGGCACCACGGGCCGCTCCAAAGGCGCGATACTGACGCATCTGGCGCTGGCGTCTAACTCGGAAACTTTACGGGAATATTGGCGTTTTAGCCAAGAGGACGTGCTGATCCACGCCTTGCCGATCTTTCACACCCACGGGTTATTCGTGGCCACCAACATCACCCTGATGGCTGGCGGGCAGGCGATTTTCATGGCTGGTTTTGACGCCGATGCGGTGCTTGGTTACATGCCGAAGGCCACCGCCCTGATGGGTGTTCCAACCTTTTACACGCGGCTGCTTGGGCTGGACGGGCTTGGCGATGCCGCAAAAAATATGCGCCTGTTCGTGTCAGGCTCGGCCCCTTTGCTGGCGGAAACCCATGACCTGTGGCGCGCCAAAACCGGCCACGCGATCCTTGAGCGTTACGGTATGACCGAAACCAATATGAACACCTCCAACCCCTATAAAGGCGCGCGCCGCGCCGGTACCGTGGGCTTTCCATTGCCGGGCGTCGAGGTGATCGTGGCCGATCCCGAAACCGGCTCACCCCTGCCGCAAGGCGAGGTTGGGGTGCTGGAAATACGCGGCCCGAACGTGTTTGCGGGTTATTGGAACATGCCGGAAAAAACCGCCGAAGAGCTGCGCGAAAACGGCTTTTTCATCACCGGCGATATCGCGGTGATCGACGATCATGGTTATGTCAGCATCGTCGGGCGGGCCAAAGATTTGATTATAACCGGGGGCTATAATGTTTATCCGAAAGAGGTCGAGTTGCTGATCGATGCGCTTGACGACGTGCTGGAAAGTGCGGTGATCGGTGTGCCGCATCCAGATTTCGGCGAGGCCGTGGTGGCGGTGATTGTGGCGGCGGCGGGATCTGCGCCCAAGGGTGACGCGATCAAATCAGGAATTGCACCGGAACTGGCAAAATTCAAGCAGCCCAAACGGGTTATTCTTGTGGATGAACTGCCGCGAAACACTATGGGCAAGGTGCAGAAAAACCTGCTGCGTCAAAGGTTTGCGGGATTGTTTGGCTGAATTGTAAGGGATGACATGGGCAATCGGAAACAGGCACTGGCGCGGGCTGACGTTTGGGTGGCCTCGGGCAGGTTCGAGGCTGATCTGGCGGCGCTGGTGGCGATTGAAAGCGAAAGCCAGAACCCCGCTAGCGGTCTGGAGCTTGATCGGTATCTGATCGAAGGTGTTCAGCCGTTGCTTGATGGTCTCGGCTTCACATCGCGATTTTGCGAAAATCCTGACCCTGCGGGTGGCCCGTTCCTGATCGCCGAACGGATCGAGGACACCGCCCTGCCCACCATCCTGACATATGGCCATGGTGACGTGGTCAACGGCCAGCAGGGGCGCTGGCTTGCGGGGCTGGAACCTTTCAGGCTGACCCGCCGCAATGATCGGCTTTACGGGCGTGGCTCTGCCGACAACAAGGTGCAGCATCTAATCAACTTGGCGGCCCTTGGCAATGTATTGGCGGAACGCGGCAGGCTTGGTTTCAGCGTCAAACTCCTGATCGAAATGGGTGAGGAAATCGGCTCACCCGGTCTTGAAACCTTTATTGAAGATCAACGCGACGCCCTGACGGCTGATGTGTTCATCGCCTCGGACGGTCCGCGTTTGCAGCCTGATACACCGACATTGTTCATGGGCTCGCGCGGGGCGATCAATTTCGATCTGTCGGTGAATTTGCGCGAAAGTGCCAATCATTCCGGCAATTGGGGTGGTTTGCTGGCAGACCCCGCGATGATCCTTGCCCATGCGCTGGCCACCATTACCGATGCGCACGGGCGAATTCAGGTGCCGGAATGGCGGCCTGACAGCCTGACGCCGGACATCAGCGCGCAACTGCGCGATTTGCCTGTGGGTGGCGGCGGGCCCGAGATTTCTGAAGGTTGGGGCGAGACAGATCAATCGCCTGCCGAGCGGGTATTCGGCTGGAACTCTTTCACAATTCTGGCCCAGCAAAGCGGCGTTCCCGAAGCCCCGCAAAACGCCATTTCGGGATCGGCCCGCGCCACATGTCAATTGCGGTTTGTGGTTGGAACGGTGGAGGACGACATCCTGCCGGCCTTGCGTCGGCATCTGGATGCGCACGGGTTCGAGGCGGTCAAAAT
>JAADIC010000067.1 GCA_013151535.1 Alphaproteobacteria bacterium
ACGGCCAAACCACGGCGCATTACATCTCGGACCAGTTGGAGGGGGCGGGGGTCATGGTCACCTCGCTGGCCCAAGGCGTGCCAATCGGCGGCGAGCTGGATTATCTGGATGACGGTACAATTTCGGCGGCATTGAAGGCGCGGAAATCGTTTTGACGAGTGCCAGAAAAATTTTATCGAAAAATTTTAGCCTCAAGAATTTTCGGGAAAATTCTTCTTGCGCAATCGTGCCTCGCGCAGGGCGATGTAAAGCGTCGCCGAAATGATGATTACCGCCCCGATCCATGTGGCTATGTCGATGGTTTCGGCAAATAACAGCCACGCCCCGAACCCGATCAGCACGAGGCGCAGATAGGCAATCGGGGCCAGTATCGCCGCCTCACCGAAGCGGTAAGCCTGAATATCTGCCACCCCGCGCAGGGCTGACGCCGCCACCACCACGGCCATCGCGAACCACAATACAGGCGTGTCGGGATATTGCCAGACCGGCACCACCACCGGCAGGGTGACAAGAACCGTAATCACCACGGATGAAAAATAGGTCGACAACGCGCCGTCCGCATTGGCCAGATTGCGCGACAGGGTCAAGGCCACGGAAAACAACGCGGAGGATGCAAGTGCTGTCAGCATCGCCGGATGAAACGCCTCAAACCCCGGGCGCAGGATGACCAGCGCGCCGATCACACCGGCAAATACCGCCGCTATCCGGCGCGGGCCAACCTTTTCCCCATGCACCACTGCCCCAAGGATGGTGGCAAATATTGGCGCGGTGAAAAACAGCACCGTGGCCGTGGCCAGTGGAATATGGGCCAGCGTGTAAAAGCCCAGATTGGTCGACACCCCGATCAATGCGCCGCGCAGCAGATGCAGGCCGGGGCGCGAAAACCGCAGGCTTTTGCGCAGACGGGGCCAGGCGATGACAAGGCCAAGGATCACCACAGAGGTCACACCGGCGCGAAACATCACCACCATGCGGCTGTCGATCTCCAACACCACACCGCGCACCGCCAGCGACATGGCGCTGGCACCGAGAACCGAGATCAGGGCCCAGATTATGGCGCGGATATTGTCGCGCACCGGGCCAGCCTGCACGGGGCCGGCACTTGGCCCACCCGGGCCGGGCATCGGAATAGGAGGAGGGGTTGCCATCAGGTATCCACGAAATCGGGGGAGGATTGCAGCCAGCCTATGCCCCTTGAACCGAAAGAACAATCCGCGACATCGGGGGCATGGCGCAGGGCTGCCAATCGCGATAAACAGGCGCAAACTCAAGAAGGATTTCCCATGACCGAGACCGTCACCGACAGCCACAAAACCCGCGCCCATGACTGGTTCATATCCCTGCGCAACGACATTGTCGCGGCGTTCGAGGCGTTGGAGGACGAACAAACCACCGGCCCTTTCGCGGATAAGGCCCCGGGCCGGTTCGAGATGACCAAAACCAAACGCAAATCGGATGACGGCAGCCCCGCCGGTGGTGGCCTGATGTCGGTGATGCGCGGCGGGCGGGTGTTTGAAAAGGTCGGCGTCAATGTCTCGGCGGTTTACGGCACGCTTGGCGAGCGCGCGCAGGCGGCCATGGCGGCGCGTGGTGTGCCCGGCATGTTGGACGATCCGCGTTTCTGGGCCTCGGGCATCAGCCTTGTCGCCCATATGCAGAACCCGCACACCCCGTCGGTTCACATGAACACGCGGATGTTCTGGACCCTGGTGGTTCGGCGGTGGGTCAGATTTGAACCCCTGCATCGAATATGTTGAGGACACCGCCCATTTTCACGACGTGCAGAAGGAATATTGCGACAAGCACGACGCCAGTTATTACCCGCGCTTCAAGCAGTGGGCTGATGAATATTTCTATGTCCCCCACCGCAACCGCGCTCGAGGCGTTGGCGGTATTTTCTTTGATGACCACAACACCGGCGACTGGGAATCTGACTTTGCCTTCACCCAAGACGCGGGCCGTGCCTTTCTGCCCGCCTTTTTGCCGGTCACCCAAAAACGGCGGAACACAGAATGGTCGGACGCCGACAAAGACACCCAACTGATCCACCGGGGTCTCTACGCCGAATACAACCTCGTCTATGATCGCGGCACCAAGTTCGGCCTTGAAACCGGCCACAACGCCGACGCGGTATTGATGAGCCTGCCGCCCATGGCCAAATGGGTTTGACCAGCTTCACCGTGGCAGTTTGAAGCAGGTGCTCGCGCCACTGTTTAATCAGCCGGTTTATTGTTGCTTGAAGCCTCTATCCCAAGTAGCGCCCTCGCACAGGTGCCCTACAGATAGAGGACGGAACTGTGATCGATTCTCCCAATAACCAATGGAAGACGCTCGACAAGGATCTCGGGCGGGTGGGGCATCTTGAATATGCGGCGCATTATGTGGCGCGGCCGATGGTCGGTATCGGCATTTCCCTTGTTTTCATCATCCTGACCGGCTTTGGCGCGATGATCTTTTTCGGCCAGCAACCGGTGTCTTTCGTGGTTGTCGCGGCGGCGGTGTTTGGTGCCTATATGGCGATCAATATCGGTGCCAATGATGTGGCCAACAATATGGGCCCGGCGGTCGGGGCCAATGCGCTGAGCATGGGCGGGGCGATCCTGATTGCCGCGATCTTTGAAAGCGCAGGTGCTTTGCTGGCGGGGGGCGACGTGGTGTCGACCATCGCCAAAGGCATCGTTGATCCGGCTGGCTTTGCCGATACGCAGGTTTTCATCTGGGCGATGATGGCGGCACTGATTTCCGCCGCACTTTGGGTCAATCTGGCGACATTCATCGGCGCGCCGGTATCCACCACCCATTCGGTTGTCGGCGGGGTCATGGGCGCGGGTATTGCTGCCGCCGGTTTTGCCGCCGTCAATTGGCCGACCATGGCAAAAATTGCGGCAAGCTGGGTGATTTCACCGATCATGGGCGGGGTCATTGCCGCCGGTTTCCTGTGGCTGATAAAATCCAAGATCATCTATCAGGACGACAAAATTGCCGCCGCCCGCAAATGGGTGCCGATCCTGATTGCGATCATGGCGGCGGTATTCACCTCGTATCTGGCGACCAAAGGGTTGAAAAAGATCGTCAGGATCGACATTCCAACCTCGCTTCTGATCGGGCTGGGCATCGGTATTCTGAGCTATTTCGTGACACGCCCGATTATCAAACGCCAATCCCGAGGGCTGGAGAACCGCAACAAATCCCTCAAGGTTCTGTTTATGATCCCGCTGGTGTTTTCCGCCGCTTTGCTGTCTTTCGCGCATGGTGCGAATGATGTGGCCAATGCGGTGGGGCCGCTGGCGGCGATTGTGCATGCGGTCGAGTTTGGCAGCACCGCAGCCAAGGTTTCAATCCCGAGCTGGGTCATGGTGATCGGCGCGCTGGGCATCTCGTTTGGCTTGTTCCTGTTCGGCCCCAAACTGATCCGAATGGTCGGCGGCCAGATTACGAAACTGAACCCCATGCGCGCTTATTGCGTGGCCCTGTCGGCTGCAATCACCGTCATTATCGCGTCATGGCTGGGCCTGCCCGTCAGTTCGACCCATATTGCCGTGGGTGCGGTTTTTGGTGTCGGTTTCTTCCGCGAATGGCATATGGAACGGCGCATCAGGCTCAACCTCAAAACCCCGAAAGAGGGCCGCGAGATCGCCAGGTCCGAGCGCAGCCGCCGCAAGCTCGTCCGCCGCTCGCATTTCATGACCATCGCCGCCGCCTGGGTCATTACCGTGCCCGCTGCGGCCCTTTTGTCCGGTGGTATTTTCCTGCTGATAAATGCGGTGTTTGTGTAACTATTGGGTAAGAAACGCGACGAGCTGACGTGCCAATGCGCGAAGCGGTGGAACGAAATAGACAGCCGCCCCAATCATTTGAAAGAGAACAATAGCTCGGAAATAACTGCGAAACGGCTCTTTGCGGGTTTTGTGACGAAACAGTCTGGACCCCGCAAATCCACCGCCCGAACCGCCGATCAATGACATGAACAGCAGTTTCGCCTCGGAAATTCGCCACATGCTTTTGACCGCAAAATACTTGTCCAGTCCGAAAGCCAGAAAAGTCACCGCATTGATCCCCAAAAGGTAAATAATCACGCGCGCGGTGGTAGTCATTGTTACCCTCGTACCGCCTTCACCATCGCCTCGACATTGGCCGGGTCCGCATCCGGCGTGATCCCGTGGCCAAGGTTGAAAATATGCGCGCCACCTGAAAACGCGTCCACGATGCGCCGGGTTTCATCGACCAGCGCTTGTCCGCCCGTGACCATGTGGCCGGGTGCAAGATTGCCCTGCACGCAGCCGTCAACCTGCACATTCCTTGCGGCCCAGCCCGCATCCACCGAATTGTCCAGCGCCACACAATCGGCCCCCGTTGCGGCGTGAAAACCGATATAACGATCCTTGGCTTCGCGTGGAAAGGCGATGATCGGGGTGTCGGGGTGTTTGGCTTTCAGCGCGGCAATAATCTCGCGCGCCGGGGCCAGCGCGTATTTGTCAAAGGCTGCGCCGCTTAGCGATCCGGCCCAACTGTCAAACAGTTTGACCACCTCGGCCCCGGCCTCGATCTGGGCCGACAGGTACAGGATTGTCGCTTGGGTGATGCGCGCCATCAACGCCTCAAACGTCGCCACATCGCCTTGCATCAGCGCGTGCGCAGGCGCTTGATCCGGTGTGCCGCGACCGGCGATCATATAGGTGGCCACTGTCCACGGCGCACCAGCAAAGCCGATCAACGCGGTTTCGCGCGGCAGTTCAGCGGCCAGAATTTTCACGGTTTCATAGATCGGTGCGAGGTGCTCGTGGATCGCCTCAGCCGGTTTCAGCTTGGCCATATCAACCGCCCCCGTGACGGTTGATAAGCGCGGCCCTTCGCCGGTCTCAAACCACAAATCCGCCCCCAGGGCTTGCGGCACCAGCAAGATATCGGCAAACAGGATCGCCGCATCAAAGCCGTATCGGCGGATCGGCTGCAAGGTCACCTCGGCGGCCAGTTC
>JAADIC010000072.1 GCA_013151535.1 Alphaproteobacteria bacterium
AGCTTTTTCTCGTCCTCGGTCATGACAAGCGAGCGCCGTTCAGCCCCCATCATCACTTTATCCTTGGCGTTTTCGTAATCTTCCATGGTCACAAAACGCTTGCCGGTGCGCGCCGCCATCAATGCGGCCTCGTTCACCAGATTGGCCAGATCGGCCCCGGACATGCCGGGTGTGCCGCGCGCAATGATGCGCAGATCGACATTCGGTGCCAGCGGTGTTTTGCGCGCATGTACGGCCAGAATTTTCTCGCGGCCTTTGACATCGGGATTAGGCACCTGAATTTGGCGGTCAAACCGGCCCGGGCGCAGCAAGGCGGGATCAAGCACATCGGGGCGATTGGTGGCAGCAATCAGAATCACGCCTTCATTGGCCTCAAAGCCGTCCATTTCCACCAGCAACTGGTTCAATGTCTGCTCACGCTCGTCATTGCCGCCGCCGTAACCGGCACCGCGATGACGGCCAACTGCATCAATCTCGTCGATGAAAATGATGCACGGCGCGTTTTTCTTGGCCTGCTCAAACATGTCGCGCACGCGGCTTGCACCGACACCCACGAACATTTCAACAAAGTCGGAACCCGAGATGGTGAAGAACGGCACACCTGCCTCACCGGCAATGGCGCGCGCCAGCAGGGTTTTACCGGTGCCCGGTGGGCCAACCAGCAACGCCCCTTTGGGGATCATGCCGCCAAGGCGGGTGAATTTGCCGGGGTCACGCAGGAATTCAACGATTTCCTCAAGCTCTTCCTTGGCCTCGTCAATGCCCGCAACATCGTCAAACGACACGCGGGTATTTTTCTCGGTCAACAGCTTGGCCTTGGATTTGCCAAAACCCATCGCCCCGCCTTTGCCGCCACCCTGCATACGGTTCATGAAGAACACCCAGACGCCGACCAACAGCAGAACCGGGCCGAACAATGTCAGAAAGCTGAGGAAACCCGATTGTTCCTGAGGCGCGGCGATGATCTCGACATTGGCGTCTAAAAGCCTGTCGGTGAACTGTGCGCCATCGGGGCGGATCACCACAAATTTGGCACCATTACTGGCGGTCACAAGGATTTTTTCGCCGTCCAGCGTGACGCTTTCAATCTCGCCGCGATCCACCTTGTTCATGAACGAGGAATAGGTCTCGGGGCTGCTTGCGGTGGTTGACTGGCCAGAATTGAACATGTTGAACAAGGCCAGAACCAGCATGAACAGGATGACCCAGAATGCGATGTTGCGTGTGTTTCCCAAAACCGGGACTCCTCAAGAATTGGACAGGCGCGCCAAGCGTGCCGGAATTAGGCGTAACATAGGCATCCTTGCGAATGAATCAATGCGATAAAACCGATGAAAAGAAATCTTCACCACCTTTTGTCAATGCGCATTGCCAGCCTTGCGACCAACCAGCCAACGGGGCGGCAACCAGCGCGCCGGATTTGAAGATGCCGGGGCTGGCCAACAGGCTGGCGCGCGGCAGGCCCGTGTCGCGCCAGTCCGGACAGTGGGCCAACCCGTCAGGGCCGAGGGCTGCGACCTTACATCCAAGCTGCGCTGCGTTATTTTTTGCTCGGTCATGTTGCGCAATGTTACGTTGCACTGTGTCATGTTGCACTGTGTCATGTTGCACCGTGTCATGTTTCGCCCCGTCTTGTTGCGCCAAGTCATGTGTCAGCCGCCAACGCCCGTCCCAAATTGCGCTGGTTTCGCAGCTTATGGCCTGCACCGCCGCATATTCACGCGACAATCGCAACCGGTCTGATTTCGCCTGCTCGCCAACACATCCGGCAAGGGTTCGTTTCTCGCCCTGTTCCAACATCTCAAGCCAATTCAGAAGCCCGGCAAAGCGCGGTCGATAAGGGGCCGAGGTCAACCATTTCACACAATGGGCCGCCAAACGATGCCGGATTTCATCGGGCAGCGCAAAAAATGCCTCCCGCTCCAGCGTTATATCCCCCGCCCGCGTCACCGCCGCAATTCGGCGCGCCGCCGCCAAAGTCTGCCCCTCAAGCGCATTGCGCGCCGCTTGCATCCGCTGGGCGGTCTGGGCCAAACCTTGCACATTCAGGCCCATTTCCACCATCAGTTTGCGGGCGCGAATGCGAACGAATCGCGCATCGTCATTGCTGGGATCATCGGCCCAGGTAACGCCCTGCCCTTGCAACCACAGCCGCAAATCGGCGCGTTTTTGCCCTAACAGCGGCCTGATCCAGCGTATATCGCCAATCACGCGCGTCCGCGCCATGCCCGCCAAGCCGTCCACGCCCGAGCCGCGCACAAGGCGCATCAAAACCGTTTCCGCCTGATCGTCCATGGTGTGGCCCAGCGCGACCACATCAAGCTGATGCGCCTTGGCCCAAACGCTCAGCAAGTCGCGGCGCGCCTGGCGTGCGTGATCCTGAAGGTTGCCTTTATGGTCCCAACCCTTCCAGCGCAAAACCTCATGGTTAACGCCAAGTGTACCACACAGTTCGGCGACCATCGCAGCCTCATCCGCCGCCTCGGGGCGCAAGCCGTGATCGACGGTCGCGGCCATCAACATGACGTTGTTTTCCTTGCACCACGCAGCCAGCATCAACAAAAGCGCGGTTGAATCGCTGCCGCCGGACACCGCAATACCGATCTTGTCAGGAATTTCAGTTAGGCAAAGCCGCATGGGGGCGGTGAAATCCATCACCTGCCCCGATGGATCAACCGGCACAGCCAAGACTTGCCATCGTGCCTTCGGCCCGCGCCGCAGCATCCACACCGGGATAGCGCACGTTAACCTCGTTCAATGTCAAACAGGCCTCTTCCGTCTGGCCAATTTTATCCAGCGAAACCCCAAGCCGATAGAGCGCCTGCGGGGCCAGATCGTTTTCCGGACCGCTGGAAAAACTTTGCAAAAACGCCCGCGCGGCTGAAGACCATTCGCCAAGCCCCGCCAACGCCTCACCGCGCCAATATTGCGCGTCTGCGGTTAACGGCCCGCCGGGGTAATCTTCGATAAAGCCGGTGAACAGGCTGGCGGCGCTTTCCAGATCGCCTTCGTCATAGGCGGTTTTCGCCGCGTCAAAATCAACCTCTTCACTGACCGCCAGATCAGAGCCATCCTCGGGCGGTGTCACAACCAGCGGCGGCGGTGTTTGCGTCAGATCACCGCCAAGGGTCGAGGTTTCGCCAAGGGTTGACACATCGCCGCCCTCAAGTTCGACCAACCGAAACTCCAGATCGCCGATACGGTTGGTGCCGTCGCGCACGATATTATCGATGCGAAATTCCAACTCCTCGGTCTTGCCGGTGATCCGGCGCAGCTCGCCCTCAAGCGCATCCAGCCGTTGCAAAACCGTATCGCCTTCAACACCACCCGCCGCCCCCGTGGTCGAGAGTTCCTGCTT
>JAADIC010000290.1 GCA_013151535.1 Alphaproteobacteria bacterium
TGGCTGGCGATGGTTGCGGATGTTGACGGGGCGGCGGCGTTTGACGAGGGGCGGGCGCAGGCCTTGGCCAAGGCGTTTACTGCCTATCTTGCAGCGGCGCGCGGCGCGGGGTTTTCGGCCTGCGCACCGGGGCGGTTTTTGATGCCGGGTGCGCTTGACGGCTCACCCGCGCTGACATTTGCGCCGGTTCTTAAGCCCGCGAAAACGCCGCGTGGCGCGCTTTGGCGCGAGATGGAGCGGCGGTTCGAGGCCTATAAGGCCAAGATCGTCCGGCCGTTTTTCAGGGATCATTTCGCCCGTATTGATCGCCAGATCGTGCTGGTTGACGCGCTGGGGGCAATCCATTCAGGGCCGCGTGCGCTGGAGGATTTGCGCGGTGCGATGGCGGATATCTTGCGCGCTTTCCGGCCCGGGCGAAATTCGTGGCTGTCGTTTCTGACCGGCAAACGGGTCGAGCGTATCCTGTTTGCTGCCACCAAAGCCGACCACCTGCATCACAGCCAGCACCCCAAACTGACCGCGATCATGCAGGCGCTTTTGCGCGAGGCCAGGGATCGTGCGGATTACGCCGGGGCGGGCACGGCGGCCATGTCCATTGCCAGCCTGCGCGCCACGGTGGAGGAGGATTTGACCCATAAGGGCCGCAAGCTGGCCTGCGTGCGCGGGGTGCTGGACGCAAGCGGCAAGATGGCGGCGATGTATCCGGGTGAGCTGCCGGATGATCCCGCGCAATTGCTGTCGGTGGCGCGGCAAGGGGCGCAAAGCTGGCTGGAGGCGGATTACAACGTGATGCGGTTCAGGCCTGCGGTTCTGGTGATGAAACCGGGGCAGGGGCCGCCCCATATCCGGCTTGATAAGGCGGCGGAATTTTTGCTGGGGGACAAGTTGCGATGACAAAGAAAACCGCACCTGTGGTGATCGAGATGGAAGAGGCACCGACCTTGACACCGGCCAATGCGCCGGTGGTGCCGGAGATTGAGGTTGATATGCCGAAAGGCCAAGCAGTGCAGACGCTGGCCTTGTTGACGGCGCGGCGGCCCTCGTTTTTGTGGCGGTTGTTCTGGGGTGTTTTGCTGGCGCTGCTGGGGGCAATGATCTCGATTGCCGCGTGGGATTTCGCTGTTGGCTTGCTGGGGCGCAATCTGTGGCTGGGGCGGATTGTGCTCGGTGGATTTGGCCTGTTTATCTTTGCCGCCCTTGGGCTGGCCCTGCGCGAGTGGCTGTCACTGGCGCGGCTGCGTAAAGTGGACGGATTGCGCAGCCTAATCGAGGGTGCTTTTACCGGTGATCTGGCCGCCGCGCGCGATGCGAATGCGCGGCTCAAGCGGTTTTATCGCGGCCGGGAGGATCTGCGTTGGGCGCTGGATAATCTGGCGGCGTTGGAGGGTGACATTCTGGACGGTGATGCCCTGCTGGCAACCGTCGAGCGCACACTTATGGCCCCGCTTGACAGCGCGGCGCGGCGCGAGGTTGAAGCCTCGGCGCGGCAAGTGGCCAGCATCACGGCGATTGTGCCGCTGGCGCTGGCTGATGTGGTGGTGGCCCTGACCGCGAACCTGCGCATGGTGCGCCGGATTGCCGAGATTTACGGCGGTCGGGCGGGCGCGTTCGGTTCGTGGCGTTTGCTGAAAACCGTGCTGCTGCATCTGGTGGCGACCGGGGCGGTAGCCGTGGGCGATGATCTGATCGGCTCGGTTCTGGGCGGTGGTCTGGTTAGTAAAATCTCGCGCCGGTTTGGTGAAGGTGTGGTAAATGGCGCGTTGACCGCGCGGGTTGGCGTGGCGGCGATGGAGGTGTGCCGACCGATGCCGTTTCGGGCATTGAAGCGGCCCAAGGTGACGCTGTTGGTCAAGAATGCGTTGGCGGGGCTGTTTTCGCGGGGGTAGAGGTTTTCCACCTCACATTGAGACAAAAGCACGGCATTTCGCTTTTGAGCGCGGCGAAAGGGGGGGGTGATTTCCGGCTAAAATTCTCTGATTTTTCATGCTACTGCGCTAGCCCGCTAGCCCGCTACTGCGCTAGCCCGCTAGCTTGGCAACCCCACATCTGGTGATGGCTGTTTTCAGGGGTTTGGCCAACTTCGTAGGCCAATACGCCACCCTGACAATCTCAAGTGCGTTTACCCTTGTGGACAGCTTGACGTGGCTTCGTTAGGGTTTCGCCAGATTTCAGAATTTGGAGTGGTGCATTGGAAGTTTTGATTGGATTGCTGGGTATTGCCGCACTTTATTTGCTGATCGCGCAAAGACGCCTTTCAAAGCGGGTGAAGGCCCTTGAATTGATGCAAACAGGCCTTGTGCAAGCCGCCTCGGAAGTGGCGCAATCATCGCCAAAGCCTGAACATGAAGCGGCGAAACCCACGGCACCTGCGAAGGCTGGGGCACCTGCCAAAGTCAGCAAACCGGCTGAGGGCAATCCGTGGGCGAAGGCGGCGCGCAGTTCCGTGGCTGAAAACAAGGGAGTTTTGGCGTCCTCGGGTGCTGTCAAGGTTGCGGCCCCGGTGCTGGCCGGGCCGAAACGCTATGTGTTCGATGGGGCGTTGATCGGCGAAGCGGTGGCTTGGGCCAAGGTCAACTGGTTCTATCTGGTTGCGGCGGCCTCGCTTGGGTTGGCGGGGGTATTTTTGGTGCAATACGGGGTTGAATCCGGCATTTTACCGCCCAAGATGCGGGTGTTGTCGGCGCTTGGGTTGGGCGCGGCGCTGATCGCGTTTGGCGAGTATCTGCGGCGTAAGGGTGGGGACAAGGCGGGCGATTTGTTCGCCTATCTGCCCTCGACCTTTGCTGCTGGTGGCCTGTTGGCGCTGTTTGCCGGGATATTGTCGGCGCGTGTGCTTTATGATCTGATCGGGCCACAAACCGCGTTGGTCGGGCTGGCGTTGGTCGGGTTGATTGCGGTTCTGATCGGCTGGTTTTACGGGGCGGTGCTGGCGGGGATCGGGATCCTCGGGGCGATTTTGGCGCCTTTCTTTGTGGGCGGCGAGGCCGATGGGGCGACGCTGCTTTACGGCTATTTCGCGGTGATCGTGATTGTCGCCATGGCTGTGGACACCTTCAAACGCTTTGCGTGGTTATCAGGCTTTGGCGCGGTGCTGGGCTATTTGGCGGCGGCGAATATTTATGGGCTGGCGGGCGGTGGTGTCGAGTTTCTGGGCTTTGGCCTGATCGTGACTTTTGCGGCGGCCACTATCCCCGAGCGACGCTTGTTTCCGGCGCAATCGGGGGTGATGGTGCTTGAGGTTCTTGCCCAGTCCTTCCGCAAAGCTGCTGATATGGATGGTGAAACCGGCTTTCCCACCCGTCTGGTGGCGGGCGTGTTTGCGGCCACAAGCGGGGCGGCGA
>JAADIC010000202.1 GCA_013151535.1 Alphaproteobacteria bacterium
TCCGCGAGGCCGGGATATCAGGCTCGATCGCCAGCATGGAAATGGTTCGCCATTCGACAATGCCAATGCCGAACATCTTCAGATAGCGTTTTGACGCGCCCCGCGAAAGCGCGTTATTCACCGCTGAAAGGAAATAGGGCGTGTAGGTGGAGATATCAATGATCCGCCGCCCCTGATATTCTTTGGTCGGATCAGATAGCCTGCCCTCAGGACATAGAGTTCTATCCTTGTCCACAGCTTGGAATGTGTTGCTTCTGGTGATATTCATCGGTTCAACCTGATGGGTGTCTAACAGCTTTGCCATCCGCGCCCGGACAATTTGGATACATTTGTCCGCCGCGCCACCGCTCGCGCTATTTTCCCTTAAAAGCGATGGGCAATTTGTCCAGGGCATGGATAGCGTTATTGGGGCGCCATACCGCTTTACCGGTCAGCTCGATCCCGTCAACCTTGTTCAAAATCGCCTTCATGACCGCCGCGACCTCTGCCCGCGCCAGATTTTGCCCGACACAATTATGTATGCCCGCGCCCATCCCCAGGTGACCCATGGGCCGGCGCGAGATATCGAACCTGTCGGCCCCGGGCCATTTGCGTTCATCGCCATTGGCAGCGCCCAGCACACAAAGAATTTTTGTGCCCTGGCAGATTTCAATACCGCTCACCGTGGTGTCGAGATTGGCGGTGCGGCAGAACGAATGTACCGGCGTGGTGAACCTCAAGACTTCCTCAAACGCCGGGCGCAGCAGGCTTGGATCCGCTTTCAATTTTTCAAATTGATCCGGAAAGGTTGCAAAACACCACAGCGTGCTGCCAAGCCCGGTTACCGTGGTATCCACGCCGGCGGATAGCAGCGAGCGGACCAGCATCCCGGCCTCCTCCTCGGTGATTTCCCCTTCATCCGCGGCAGCATAGATCGTCGCCCCAAAACCGCTTGCGTCAAGATTTTCCCGCCGGCACTGCTCGGTGATCCAGGGTACGATATCCGGCCCCCTCGCCATGGCGGTGCGGCGCAATTCATTGTCCGGCCCAAGGGCGTTGAAAACCATGGCGCCATAGTCGATCAGACGCCTTTTGTCGGGCTGGCGAAACCCGACCGCGCCGGGGAAAACCGAAATGGGATAGGCTTCGGCCAGATCCTCGACCGCTTCAAACCGGCCCTTTTCCACCAGGGCGTCAATCAACGTGTCCGCGGCGCTCTGAAACTTGTCAGCCAAGGCCGCTGTTGCCTTGGGCGAGAGCGCCCGCACCAGAATTTTGCGGGTTCTGCTGTGATAAGGCGGATCGACCTCCAGAACCAGGCTAGGCGGGCGCCAGGGTGTTTCAAGGCTGAAATCCTGCAGGCCTACCCCCCGCGATGATACAAAGCGCTCCCAGTCCGAAAATACCTCATGGGTTTCATCATGGCGCCCGCAGGCCAGGATCGAATATTTCGGAATATAGGCAAACGGCCCTTTTTCACGCAGCTCCGCATAATAATCGTCAGGGTTAGCGAGAATGACAGGGTCGTAAGGGTCGACATCCCAGACCGGCACGCCGTCAGGGGGCTCAATCGCCATATGCCCTTCAATCAATCCCACTTTCATATCTCCTTTGATAAGGCGCCCTCAGGCATCGGAAAGCCCCAGCCCGATATGACGCTCGAGAATTTCAGGATTTGAACGCAAACGGTCGGTCGTCCCGTGAAAGACGATTTCGCCATTGTCCAGGATCAGCATCCGGTCGGAGAATTCCAGCGCCAGCTCGGCATGCTGCTCGACCAGGATAATGGCGTGGTTGCCGTCCGCCGCCAGTTTCTCAAACACTTCCATCAACATGTCGCAGATCACCGGCGCCAGCCCCTCGAAAGGCTCGTCCAGCATCAAAATATCGGGCTTCCCCATCAAGGTCCGCGCAATCGACAGCATCTGTTGCTCCCCGCCCGAAAGATGCATGCCGCTATTGTTACGGCGCTCTTTCAGGCGGGGAAACATTTCAAACGCGCTCTCGATACTGGCGACCTCCTTGGTGCCTGAGAGCAGGTTTTCCGTAACCGTCAGGGAGGAGAATATGTCCCGGGTTTGAGGCACCAGCCCCAACCCGCGCAGTGCCCGGGCATGGGACGGCAATTCCTCAACGCGGCTCCCGTGTAAGGATATCTCGCCGGAATGAAGGTCGGTCAGCCCCATCAGGGTGCTGAGCAATGTGGTCTTGCCAACGCCATTGCGGCCAATCACCGCCAGCCGCTCTCCTTTTGCGAGCCCGAACGAGACATCGTTGAGCACCTGGGTGTCCCCATATCCGGCGATCACATGGCTGATTTCCAGGACAGGTTCTGCCGCATTAGCGTCCATGGCGCGCCCCAAGGTATAGGTCCCGCACCTGTTGATCCTTGCTGATTTCCGCCGGCGTGCCTTCGGTCAGGATCGCCCCGTCGACGAGCACGACAATGGTGCTTGCAACCTTGAATACCAGCGTCATGTCATGCTCGATAATCAGCACCGAGAGGTCTTCAGGAAGCCCCTCGATCGCATCGGTGACAACATGGCTGTCGGAAGACGGCACCCCGGCGGAAGGCTCGTCCAGGATCAAAATTCGCGGTTTCAGGGCCAGGGTCAAAGCCATTTCGACAAGCCGCTGCTGGCCGTAAGCCAGATCCTGAACCTGGACTTCGGCGGAGGGCTGAAGTTTGAACTGCGACAGCAGCGCCTCGATTTCGTCCTCGACCTCGGCATTGGCGTCGGCCCGGCCAATCCAGTTCCGGCTTCCCCCCCGCCGCTCCAGAACCGGCAGGCGGATGTTTTCGCGCACGCTCATGCGCTTGAACAACGTGGTGATCTGAAAGGTCTTGGCCACCCCGGCCTTGACGCGGCGGGACTCTTTTAGATGGCCGATGTCCTGTCCATCCAGCCGAATGGTGCCGCTGCTGGGGGTCAAAATGCCGGTCAGCAGATTGGCAAAAGTCGTCTTGCCGGCGCCATTGGGGCCGATCAGCGCCTTGCGGTCCCCCGGCTTGAGATCGAAATTGATGTCCCTGGCGACAACAATGCCGCCAAAATTCATATTGAGGTTTTCAACTTCAAGCCCGAGGCTCATCCACCCCACCCCAGGCGCTTGCGTAGTTTATCCGGCAGACCAAGCAGCCCCTCGGGCACAAAATAGACCACCAGCAAAACCAGGGCGCCAATGACAAACAGCCAGTTGAACGGGTCGATGGAGGCGGCGGTATGGTGCACGGTCATGAAGATAACGGTGCCGAAAAACGCACCATAAAGGCGGCCAAGCCCACCAAGAATAAGCATGATCAGGGCCTCGGCCGACAAGGCGAAACCCAGCGCATCCAGGCTGACAAGTTCGG
>JAADIC010000043.1 GCA_013151535.1 Alphaproteobacteria bacterium
TGGTCTGACATCTGTTTGAGGCGGGCCTCGCCTGCTTCGCCTTCCAGCGTTTCGACCTCATTGAACACACCGGCCCAGGCTTCAGCCCAGCCGTTCAGTCGCAGGGTTCCGCGTACGAATTGTTTGACGCGCCAGTTCGGATCAAACTTGTAATCGGCCATGAACGGGATCGAATCGCGGTTTGGGTAGACCTCGAACTCCTCGGGCGCGGCGAGCGGTGCGGTGTAGGATGATATGGCATCCCACGGGCGGGCGACGTGTTTTTCGGCGAAATCCGCGATGGATTTGGAGGGCGAGCGCAGGGCCTTCAACACGCCAAGTGGCGACCACGAGAATTTGTAGCGGAACGGGTTTTCGTATTTAGGCACGCCGCCGCAATAGGAGATGAAGGACAGGTCGTTTTGGGGGTCGTAAGCGGCTGATGCGCGGTAATCGGCGACCAGCCAATGGGCCATGACGTGGTCGATGCCGGGGTCCAGACCGACCTCGTTGACAAAGCACAGGCCGGCGGCTTTGGCCTTGGCGTCCAGCGCTGCCATTTCCGGCGAGATATAGCTGGAGGAGACGAAATTTGCACCTTTGGACAGGCAGAGTTCGGCCAGTGGTACATGCCAGTCGCCAGGCAGCATGGACACCAGAGTGTCGCCTTTGGCCAGATCAGCGGTGATTGCGTCCATGCTGAAGGCTTTGATATTGTTGGTTAAATCACCAACGGCAGCCTGTGCTTTGTTGATCGAGCGGTTCCAGACGGTGACGTCATGGCCGCGTTCGATCAGGCGGCGCAGGCCGGGGATGGCGGACAATCCGGTGCCGATCCAGTGGATTTGTGTCATGGGGTTTCCTTTCAAGAATCGGTGGAATGTTGGTCAAACACGGCTTTGGCGCGGCCCCAGACGCCTTGCTCGATGTCGTTAAGTGTCAACAGGCTGGGCAGCAATTGTTCGGCGTAATCCTGACTGCTTTCAATGGAGGGCAGGTTGTCAATCGCGGTGACGTCGAGCTTGGGCGCAATTGCCACGCGGATCACCGGATCGGTGAAGCTGGTGGCGTGCGCATAGACGGGAATCTGGTTGTAATCGCTGTCGGGGTCGCAAGCCACGTCGGCGATGACGCTTAGGCGGCGCTTCGCGGTCAGGGCGGATTTTGGCACGAAGACCGGCACGTTTGGGCTGGCAAGGATGCAGTTGACGAAAATCGCGTGGGTCAGGATTTCGGGAAACGGGCCGCCATGGGCAGTTTCGGCCATGTCCCAGCGGGTGATATTCAGCCCCATCGCGTCAAACAGATCGCCTGCACCAGTACCGACGCGACCAAGGGCGCCGATGATGATGGTGTTGGGTTTTGTAGCACCGTTAGCGAGGCTGGCGGCGAGGTCGGTCTTCAGGTCGGCCAACAAGGCGTCTTTGCCGGAATAGGTGGCGATGCTGGCCGGGCCGGGTAAATCGCCCGCCTGTTGGGCGGCCCAGACCTTGAGGCTGACAGCCGCACCGGCATATCCGGCCCAATAGCCAAAGGCGGCGACGCGGCGGCCATCTTCGTTGGTCAGGTATTCCAGATCGTAAAGCGTGCCGCCGCCTGCCTTGAAACGGGCCAAAAGGGCGGGGCCGTCTGCCTGGCCTTTATAGGCGTGGCCGAACATGATGTGGCGGTGGGGCAAAGGCGTACCATCCTCGGGCAGTTCTTTCAGGCCGAAAATAATCGCGTCTGTCGGGGCGTCGGGCCATGTGTTCTCAACGGCGATGTCACAGCCGGTGGCCATGTAGCCGTCAATCGCGATGGCACGGCAGGTGGAACGCTCGACTGTGACCCTGAAGCCTTGCGACATCAGCGTGCGCACGCCGTCGGGCGTTAGCCCCACGCGCTGTTCGCTGTCGCGTTGCTCGGCTCTGATCCAGAGATGTGGTTGCATGCTCAATCCCCCCAAAGCCAGCTTTAGGCGAGGATTTGCGGTTTGCCAATTGGTGAAATTACTGGAAGCGGGGTAAAGTTAATGTTCCACTCGGCATGAGACTGCGCTAGCGGACTAGCGGACCAGTGGGCTAGTGGGCTAGCGGGCTAGTGGGCTAGCGGGGCGCCATGGAGACCGCCTCCCAAATTGGCATCGCCAAAACTGGCCCAACGGCAAGAAATACTTTGACCTTAAAGCCGCTGAAGATATTAGTGGGTGTTTCAGAGACACCCGAACCTGAACCCGAACCCGGGCCCAAACGGAGCGAACATGGCTGGCAATCACAATCATACCGACCCCGAGGCGGGTGATCTGCGCGTGGCCTTCGCGGTTGTCATCAACCTTATTCTGACCATTGCCCAGATTGTCGGCGGGGTGCTGTCGGGCTCGTTGGCGCTGATTGCCGATGCCATTCACAATCTGTCGGATGCGCTGGCGCTGATTATCGCGTTCACGGCGCGCAAGATCGCGCGGCGGGCGTCGGATGCGACCATGACCTTTGGCTATGG
Source organism: Alphaproteobacteria bacterium (assembly GCA_013151535.1). Classification (GTDB taxonomy): domain Bacteria; phylum Pseudomonadota; class Alphaproteobacteria; order Rhodobacterales; family Rhodobacteraceae; genus UBA5972. Next base: position 2,458 of record JAADIC010000043.1, read on the forward strand.
CCGGGCCGAGGTGGTGGCGGCGCTGATTAACTACACCACGCTTATTATGATCGGCATCTATCTGGTATACGAGGCGTTGCTGCGGTTTATCTATCCGGCCGATGTGAATGGCTGGATGGTGGTGGTGATCGCGACGATTGCGCTGGTGATTGATCTGGCGACGGCGCTGCTGACCTTTTCCATGTCCAAAGAAAGCATGAATATCCGGGCGGCGTTTCTGCACAATGTGGCCGATGTGCTAGGCTCGGCTGCGGTGATTGTGGCCGGCTCACTAATCATCCTTTATGACTGGCGGCTGATCGACCCGATCGTGACCCTGATGATCGCCGGCTATATCCTGTGGCAATCCTTCGCGGAAATTGGCCCCGTCATTCGCATCCTGATGCTGGGCAGTCCGCCGGACATTGCGGCACAATCGGTGATTGATGTGATCGGAAAAGTCCAAGGGGTTGCAAATGTCCACCACCTGCATCTGTGGCAGATGCAGGAGAAAGAGGCCGCACTGGACGCCCATCTGGTGATCGAAAAGGGTCGCTGGGGCGATGCGGATGTGGTGAAAGAGGCGGTGCGCGCGCAACTGGAGGCGAAATTCGGGATCGGCCATTGCACGCTGGAACTTGAATGTGCAGCCCATACCGCTGGCACGCCGCGCCAGATCGGGCATGCGGATAAGGATGCCGGGCATTCGGAACCGTAAAGTGTTACGTTGTCCACGCCGGATTTGAGTATTTTGGGAACAATGAAGGATTGGCGCAAATATACCTTTTGGCGTCGGCTTTCTGATTTGCGCCGCGCCTGGGCTGTGGTTTAAGGTTTGGTGAGCCATAGGAAAGCAATGCCATGTCCGACCCCATACAATTCATTCTTGACGGCAACGAAGTATCAGCCAACGAGGGCGAGAGCATTTGGGAAGTGGCCAGGCGCCTTGGCACCGATATTCCGCATTTGTGTCATTCCGGGGCCAAGGGCTATCGCAGCGATGGCAATTGCCGTGCCTGCATGGTCGAGATCGAGGGCGAGCGGGTGCTGGCGGCTTCGTGCATTCGCGCACCTGTCGAGGGCATGGTGGTGAACTCACAAAATGCGCGGGCCACGATTGCACGCAAGCTGGTGATGGAATTGCTGGTGACGGATCAACCCGCGCAGGATCAGGCGCATGATAAATCCAGCCATCTTTGGGATATGGCGGCGGCGCAGGGGGTTGATGGCAGCCGCTTTCCCAAGCTGGCGGCGGATCATGTGCCGCTGCTGGATGACAGTCATGTGGCCATGCGGGTCAATCTGGATGCCTGCATCCAGTGCAATCTGTGTGTGCGGGCGTGTCGCGAAGTTCAGGTCAATGATGTGATCGGCATGGCCGGGCGCGGGCGCAACAGCGAGATCGTGTTTGACATGGCGGACCCTATGGGTGCCTCGACTTGTGTGGCCTGCGGCGAGTGTGTGCAGGCTTGCCCGACCGGGGCGTTGATGCCAGCAGGCGTAACGGACAGTGCGGATTATGACCGCGAGGTTGCCAGCATTTGTCCGTTTTGCGGGGTTGGTTGCCAGATTTCGCTGAAGATCAAGGACGATAAAGTTCTCTATGTGGACGGGCTGGACGGGCCTGCGAACGAGGGGCGGCTTTGTGTGAAGGGCCGTTTTGGCTTTGACTATATCCACCATCCGCACCGGCTGACCAAACCGCTGATCCGGCGCGATGATGCCCCTGCCAAGGGCTTGAAC
>JAADIC010000197.1 GCA_013151535.1 Alphaproteobacteria bacterium
GAAAAATCCTCGAACTGTTCTCAAAACAGGAATGCGTAAACTTCTTTGCAGCAAGTGGCTATGGACCAAACTAAACCGGAAATACTCTAGCAGAGAATTCAGAAGCCAGTCTGACATATGCGGCTCTTGAATGCCGTCTGGCCATCGAGAGGATTTGTTATGAACGTCTGCGCTTGGCACACGATTACATTTCACACGATGATTTAAAGAAGTGGCAGCCTGGCGACATCGTTAAGACGCTTATTCAACAAGTAGATGCGAAGGCCGCAGAAACATTTACACTATCGATTGCGAAGGAGCCCATACCTGAGGGGTCGCCACCGCCAAATCGCGAAGGCTATGAAGCGAAGGAGTGGCTACCATTGGGCACACAAATAGGCTTCAATCCAAACAAGCTTGGAAAACTGTGGAACGCACTTGCCAGACTTGCTTTGCATATTGAAATTCCGACTTCAAAACAGGCTACTGTTAAGCATTACGGCAACATTGACGGGATCAGAGAAAAAGTTGGCCAAACCCTTGCAGAGATAAAGCGAATATCCGAAGGCAATATGCTTATGTCATCTGGCATCGGGCAGGAGGTCTCATTTGAATGCTATTGCGGCTCGAAGAACAAGCGAAAGCACGAACTGTTAGAAGACGGGCAAATCATTAACTGCATCAACCCAGACTGCGACGAGAGCTATGGCTACGTGAAATCTGACATGTCGTTTGGGCGCAGAGCCTTCGAGATAGTTTGCCGACGGTGTGACACGCGCCAGGACATCCCAAAGAGGATGGTTGAGAAGCTGCGTACTGATCAACACATCCACTTCGATTGCGAAGGGTGTGCCGAGACAATCGAGGTGTCTTGGCGTCCAATGCAGGCCCAGAGACCTCAATCGTGAGGAGCCCTCGTTTTGGTGGGTCCTGATCTAGCTGGTGCCGCAAAGTACAAATCCGCCGCGTCAGTTTGAAACTGGGGCCACGCGTAAAACAAGGGTGCGGCCATCGGTGAAGAACGGATCGCCCGTCAGGTTTGTTCCAAGTACCGGCGGAACCAACTGGATCTCGTACTCTTTGGCAAGCAATCCGGTTTTGCGCAGATCATCGGCTAGAAAATCCCGTTCGGCGTCGATATTGGGGTCAATGCGGTGGGTCAGCCCCCATTTCAACCCATCATCGAAACTGGCCGTGCCAACAAAGATTAACAGCCCGTCCCGGGTGCGAAATCCGGTGCGCCAGAACCGCGCGTGGTGGCGTTTGCGCAGGTTCTTGTCTGCGGTTTCCTGCTGGAAACCGAAATCATGCGGTTGCGGTTTACCGTTCCAGAATGCAGGCGTGATCGGGGCTGAGCCATATTCACGCCGAAACCACACCGCATAGGCAGCGCGGGACAGCGAGTTCAGGTTCGGCCCGTCGGCAAGCTGCCAGCCTGCTTTCTTGAGCAGGCCAAGAAACCCGGCCTCACTTTTTGCCAGTATTGCAAGGCTCACGGGTTCTTGCGACACGCCAAAAATATTCTCGGAATGGGTTGGCAAAATCCCCTTGAGAAAGGCCGTCTCAAGCGGATCGGAAAGCTGCGCAATCCGGGCAGGCGCGCGGATGTTCAGGGTTTGCTGATAATCCAGGATCGAGATCCAGACCCCCGCACCGGCGCTGACGATAAGGCCGATCTGGATCAGTTTGCGCATACCAGAAGGTCGGCTCACCCCAAGATGCCCCTTGCCCGCGCGGCGCCATTCCACCAGCCAAATGCCGACAAGCAACCACAAAGCGCCAACAAGATAGCCGTTCAGCACGTCGCTCAGATAATGCTCGACCAGATAAAGGCGGCTGAGACCGATCAGAAAAACCCCGATTGCCCCCGCCAAAAGGGGGACCAGACGTGGCCCGAACCGCTCGCGGACCAGAACAAAGACCACAAAACCGTAAAACGCCACGGAAACCGCGCTGTGACCGCTGGGAAAGGAAAAACTGCTTTCGGTATAGACCGCCAGTTCGGGCCTTGGCCGGGCAAAGGCGATTTTCAGCAGGCTGACCGTCACCTGATTGCCGACAAGTGCCAGCCACAATCCCGGCAAATAGGAAATTCTTTGGCCCGCCCACAGAACAAGCGACAGGGCCAGGGCCAGAATGACGATAATTTTCCAGTACCCAAAGGCGGTCACAATGGTGAAGAACTGCACCAGCGCCGGATCGCGAAAGGCAAACAGCAGGTTTGCCACGCGAATATCGGCCTGCACGATCGACTGGCTGGTGATAAAGCTGAGGGTCGAGCCTGCGTAAAGTATCAGGAAATAGCCAAACACAATCACAAAACCCGTCAGTGGCAGGCCGGTGAATGTCTGGCGCGACAGGCGGTTTGCGACAAAGCCAAACAGCCTTGGATGGCGGCCGAGCAAGGCGCGCACATCCGGGTTATCGCGAACAGCCTGCCCGACCGAGCGCGCGACCGAGATCAGGAACGGCAGTGCCTGGCGCAGCTTGACCGACAGATACCACAACAGCGCAAAGCCCAGCAGCAGCGCCAGAACAAACAACCCCGCGCGCGTGGCCGTGGCACCAAGAAAATCAAATGCCGTTCCGAAAAAATACCCGACGCTCAGCAAGGCAATGGTATAGGCAAAACCGCCCACGACATTCCACGCAAAGAACCGCCGCCGTGACATGCCGGACAGGCCGGCAACAACCGGCACAATTGGCCTGAGCGGCCCAAAGAAATGGCCGATAATGATGCTTGGTGCACCGTATTTGGCAAAGAATTTTTTGCCGCGCTCAAGATGGGCAGTTTTGAAAACCCGGTTATCCTCGCCAAACAACCCCTCGCCCTTTTCGCCGATGCGAAAGCTCAGCTCGGCCCCAAGTGTGGTTCCGATGGCGACAAACCAGATCATATCGCCAAAATCGTAAAACCCCTGCGCCACCAGCGCACCGCCAAGCACAACAATGACGGTGCCGGGCGAAAACAGGCTGGTCAGCACCAGCGCCTCGCCAAAAGCCAGCAACCCGATGACCCAATAACCCCACAGCCCAAGCGATTGAATGGACGGCAGAAGATCGTTCAAGAAGCCCATTGTCACCTCGGGATCAAATCGGGTTCAGCACACTTGCCAGTAACAGCCTTCAGTTCATGTCTGTTTGTGAAAACCGGGCCAGAGTGTTCCGGATTTATATAGGGAAGCGCAAGTGCAGGCACCACCCCTGTTCCAGCCTCGACAGCCACACCCATCTGAAAACCGTGGTCAGGCTTGATTTTCCGGCCATTTCAATTACGGTCCTGATTTCATCGGGTCGTTTGAAGTAAAGTCAAATCGGATCAATAGATATTCATATTGATTGAGAAAACTATTTTGAGGAGGGCCGAATGGCCGTAGGTACACTCGATCAACTGGCAACCTATCTTACCGATGGCTATTGGACAGACAGCGCCAGGACCGCCCGCGCCTTTGACCACACCAACATCACTGTCGATTTTTCATCCCTTCAGGCCCAGGATCAGGTCTTTGCCCAAACCGCGCTTGATTTGTGGGCAGATATCAGTGGCCTGACATTCACCAGCACAACCGGCACCGCCGATATTAGCTTTCAGGACACGCAGGCCAATGCCTATTCCAACAGTATCGTTGTCGGCGCGGCTATCACTTCATCCATCGTGAATATTGACCAGACCTGGGCCGAGGGGCTGACCGACGAGCTTTTCAGCTATCGCCTTCAAACCTTTATCCACGAGATTGGCCATGCCGTCGGACTTGGGCATTCGGGCAACTATAACAATTCCGCATCCTATCCAACCGATGCAACCTTCGACAATGACTCGTGGCAGCTTTCGGTCATGTCCTATTTCGACCAGTCGGCCAACACGACGGTTACCGGCAGCTATACCTATGTTCTGACCCCGCAATTGGCTGATATAATTGCGATGCAGAATATCTATGGCAGCGGAACCGCGCGATCTGGTGATACGATTTACGGCGATGGAAATACCACCGGCTCGGCAATCTATGGCACGAGCATTGGCACCACCCCTACATTTACCGCCTTCCCGAGCATCACAATTTTCGATGCCGGGGGAATTGACTTACTGAACTACTCAGGCACGGCGTTTAATCAGGTGATAAATCTTGATGCGGAATCCATGTCCAGTATTTATGGCATGACCAATAACGTTATCATAGCCCGGGGAACCGTAATCGAAAATGCCACGGGCGGGTCGGGTGATGACGTCATCAATGGCAATAGTATCAACAACGTGCTGACCGGCGGGGCGGGGATGGATATCCTGAATGGCGGGGTTGGCAATGACCGGCTGGTGGCAGGGGCCGCGCTTGAGCAGGGCGAAGAATATAACGGCGGCTTCGGGTTTGACACGTTGGATTTGTCCGGCCTGTCGGCGGGTTATTTCGTCAACCTTGGTACGGGGGCCATAAGTGGCGGTACAGGGCTGGGCGGTGGCGGGTTCTTCACGGCGACGGTCTCGGGCATCGAGATCGTGGAAGGCAGCAGCGGCGACGACCGTCTTGTGGGCAACAGTTCCAGCA
>JAADIC010000036.1 GCA_013151535.1 Alphaproteobacteria bacterium
GCCCTGTACCTCCACCGACCGTTTCAACGCCGTGAACGCGGCCATCGACGCCGTCAACGCAGAAGACCCCCGCAAAATCGCCCTGGACGGGGTCCAAAGACCCTTCGAGACCGTCTACGCCGAACGGATTACAGAAACGCTCGAACAGATGTATCTCGACACGCACGAACTGCTGTTTATCGCCGTACATGCCCGGCAGATCCGGCGTTGGCGAAGATGGCGGTGCGCAAGAAGGGGTAGGGGGCCAGTTGGGCGCGTTGCCCAAAGCAACCCGCCAATATCAATCTAAGTGGTTCACGCAGCTGAAAGTAGTTTCTTTTGACCGTCCTTAGGGCGGTTCCTGCATTCGCCCATGCCAAATACCGAAGGTATCGTGTTCTTCATCAGTCAGGCCCCAAACGGCCGTCCAATTATTTTTTAGTTCGCGGTGTTTTAGAGTTTCGACAATATGAGAAGGAAACTCAAAAAGTGACTGCAAGTCCCTAATGCCCGCGTTTTCTCGGAAAGGGTTTGGCGCATGAAGCAAGAAGGAAACTCTTCCGTGTACCTCTAGCAGCAGTTTAGGAGTGACTTCCAAATCAACTTTACGAACTTCAAAATGCCCACCATTATTTGTGTTGATACACCAAACAGGAGCAGGCAACTGATCACCGGAAAGCTGGCTGGATATTCTTAGAATTTTTGTAAGTTGGCGATGCTTTGCAATACCCCGGAACGCTCTCAAGCATTCTTTCTTGTTGCCAAGAATGCCTAGGAATCCGTAAAGTTCACAGATTTTTCGAATGTCAATTGCAACGGTCTCGAGGTCAAAAATAGTGTAGGCAGTTTTGTTTTTTTTGCGAAACTTGTGTACCCTTTCTGCCCTGAAAAATATCTCGTGGCAAAGGCGCCTGTACGCTTCCAAAGTTTCATTGTCAGTCAGTGTCGCCACAATTGGCTCCATTGAATATTTGTTAAATACTGAAAGGTGGCTGAACCACTAAATTCCGATTGTCGCGCTCCAAGGCGCTCCAACTATTGCATCACTCGAAATGGAAGTCTATACGCCCCCGGTGGCCTTTCACTGTCACAAGAATCAATCAAGAAACGCCGTGGTTGGCCCCTTTGTCGCTCTTGGGTCATATCCGGCAATAGGAGAAGCGACATGAAACTGAATGAACTCCGGGACAACCCCGGTGCTACCAAATCCCGTAAACGCATTGGCCGCGGTGTCGGCTCTGGCACCGGTAAGACCGCAGGGCGCGGTATCAAGGGTCAGAAATCGCGTTCCGGCGTGGCGATCAAGGGCTATGAGGGCGGCCAGATGCCGCTGTATCAACGCCTGCCCAAGCGTGGTTTCAACAACCGTAACCGCAAAAGCTTTGCCGTGGTGAACCTGGGTATCCTGCAGAAATTCATCGACGCCAAGAAGCTGGACGCCAAGAAAGACATCACCGAAGACGTGCTGCTGGAAGCCGGCGTGATCCGGCGCAAGCTGGACGGCGTGCGTATCCTCGCCAAGGGTGAAATTACCGCCAAGGTCAAGCTGACCGTCACCGGGGCGTCGAAATCGGCCGTTGAGGCGGTTGAAAAGGCGGGTGGGTCGCTGACGATCAACTCTGCTCCAGCGGCGCAATAAGGGCTTGTGATGCGGCATCCAGCTGCATACATTCCGTAAAGTTATCCAAACGCCGCCGGTGACCGAAATACGGCTCGGCGGCGTTTTTCGCAAAGAGAGAGGCCGCAATGGCATCCGCAGCAGAACAAATGGCCGCAAACATGAGCTGGGGCGCGTTTGGCAAAGCCACCGAGCTGCGCAAACGCATCCTGTTCACCCTGGGCCTTCTGATCGTCTACCGCCTTGGCACCTACATCCCGGTTCCCGGCATCGACGCCGCCGCCCTGCGCAGCTTCATGGAGCAGGCGCAACAGGGCATCGGTGGATTGCTCAACATGTTCACCGGCGGCGCGATCAGCCGCATGGGCATCTTTGCGCTGGGCATCATGCCCTATATCTCGGCCTCGATTATCATCCAGCTGATGACCGCCATGGTTCCGCAACTGGAGCAGCTGAAAAAAGAGGGTGAGCAGGGCCGCAAGAAGATCAACCAGTACACCCGCTACGGCACGGTGTTTCTGGCTACCGCACAGGCCTTCGCGCTGGCCGCCAGCCTGGAGGCCGGCAGTCTGGCCAGCGATCCGGGGCTGTTCTTCACCGCCTCCACCGTGATCACGCTGGTGGGCGGCACCATGTTCCTGATGTGGCTGGGCGAACAGATCACCCAGCGCGGCATCGGCAACGGCATTTCGCTGATCATCTTCGTCGGCATCGTGGCGCAGCTGCCCCAGGCGCTGGCCCAGTTCTTTGCCTCGGGCCGCTCGGGCGCGCTTAGCCCGTTTATCATCATCGCAGTTATTATCATGGTCTTTGTGGTGATCGGCTTTGTCGTGTTCATGGAACGCGCCTTGCGAAAAATCCACATCCAGTACCCGCGACGACAAGTCGGCATGAAGGTCTATGACGGCGGCTCCTCTCACCTGCCGGTCAAGGTCAACCCGGCTGGCGTCATCCCGGCGATCTTCGCCTCATCCCTGCTGCTGTTGCCGACCACGCTGGCCACGTTTTCCGGCGGCCAGACCGGGCCGATCATGTCGACGATCCTGGCCTATTTCGGCCCCGGCCAACCGCTGTACCTGATATTCTATGCGGGCATGGTGGTGTTCTTTACCTTCTTTTATACCTTCAACGTGTCGTTCAAGACCGATGAAGTGGCCGACAACCTGAAGAACCAGAACGGCTTTGTCCCCGGCATCCGTCCCGGTCGCAAGACCGAGGAATACCTGGACTATGTGGTAACCCGCATCCTGGTGCTCGGCTCGGCCTACCTGGCGGCGGTGGTGTTGCTGCCTGAGATCCTGCGCACCCAGATGGGCGTGCCGTTCTACTTTGGCGGCACCTCGGTGCTGATTGTGGTGTCGGTGACCATGGACACGATCAACCAGGTGCAATCGCATATGCTGGCCCACCAATACGAAGGCCTGATCGAGAAATCGCAATTGCGCGGCAAAAAACGCAAACGCAAAGGCCCTGCCAGACGATGAACATCATACTGCTTGGCCCGCCCGGGGCCGGAAAAGGCACCCAGGCCCGCAAACTGGTGCAGGACCGTGACATGATCCAGCTGTCGACCGGCGACATGCTGCGCGAGGCGCGCACCTCGGACACCGAAATGGGCCACCGCGTTGCCGAAGTGATGGATCGCGGCGATCTGGTCACCGATGAAATCGTCATCGGCCTGATCGAGGAACGCCTG
>JAADIC010000074.1 GCA_013151535.1 Alphaproteobacteria bacterium
AGTTGATTGGCCAGATGGCCATCCCGTTGATGCTGATTACGCTGGGTGTGGCTGTGGCGCGGCTGAAACCGGTGGGGTTTGGCCGGGCCATTGTCCTTTCGATCCTGAAACTTGGCGTCAGTGTTCTGGTGGCGGTTTTGGTCGGGCACTGGTTTGAATTGTCGCCAATTCCGTTCGCGGTTCTGGTGCTTCAGATCGCAACACCTGTTGCCGTTACGTCATACCTTCTGGCCGAGAAATATCAGGCGGATTCAGAATCAGTGGCCGGTTTGGTGGTGGTTTCGACCCTTATTTCGGTACTGGCGATTCCGGTTATTCTGGCGTTTCTGCTTTAAGTGCGGCTGTAAACATCCTCATACCGCACGATGTCGTCTTCACCCAGATAGGTGCCGGTCTGCACCTCGATCAAATGCAGATCAACTTTGCCGGGGTTCTCCAGCCGGTGTTTCGAGCCGACGGGGATATAGACCGATTGGTTTTCGGTGACCAATGACACGGTTTCACCAACTGTCACCCGCGCGGTTCCGGCCACCACGATCCAGTGTTCGGAGCGATGCACATGGCTCTGCAAGCTAAGGGCGGCACCCGGATGTACCATGATGCGTTTGACCTGAAACCGCGCCCCAAGGGACAGGGTTTCAAACCAGCCCCATGGGCGGTGATCGCGGGGGAATTGTTCGGCCTGTTTGGCACCCTTGGCTTTCAGGGTTTGCACCGCCTTCTTCACGTCTTGGGCGCAGGACATATCGGCCACCAGCACCGCATCGGGCATGGCGATGGCGATGATGTTTTCAAGGCCAATGCCGACGATCTCCTGGTTCTTGTTTTCCGAGCGCAGCAGGCTGTTTTTGGAGTTGATGGCGCTGGCCTCGCCCGCCAGCACCATACCGTCCGCATCGCCCTCGCTTTCGCGCCAGACTGCATCCCAGCCGCCAAGATCGGACCAGCCGCCATCAAACGGCACCACTGACAGGTTTTGGGCGTGCTCCATGACTGCGTAGTCGATCGAGATATCCTCGATCTTCGCCCAAGGTTCGGGGGCGAGGCGCAGAAAGCCGAGATCGGCCTTGGCGTCTGTGACCGATTGCTGACAATCCTTCAAAAGACCGGGGGCGTGGTCTTGAAAACCCTTCAGGATATCGCGCACGGCGAACAGGAAAATGCCGCCGTTCCAGAGATAGTTACCGGCAGCCAACATATCCGCCGCGCTCTTGGCATCCGGCTTTTCGACAAAGCGTTTCAGTTTACGCGGTTTGGGCGTGAAATCCCCCGCACCATCGACCAGCTCAAGATAACCATAGCCGGTTTCCGGGCGATCCGGGCGAATGCCGAACGTAACCAGATCACCGGCCTCGCAGGCCACGCGCCCGGCTTGAACCGCCGCGCGAAAGGCAGCGGCATCAGGGACGACATGATCGGACGGGGCCACCAGCATCAGCGCCTCGGGGTCACGATCCTGCAACCACAAAGCGGCAGCCAAGATGGCGGGGGCGGTGTTGCGCCCTTCGGGTTCGATCAGCACCGCCTCGGGATCGACCCCGATTTCGGCCAGTTGTTCGGCGACGATAAAGCGGAAATCGGCGTTGGTCAGGATGACGGGGCGGGCGAAACCTTCGCCGGTCAACCGCTTGACCGAGGCCTGAAACAGGGTCTCCTGCCCGGTAAGGCGCGAAAACTGTTTAGGATAGCTTTTGCGTGACAGCGGCCACAATCGCGTGCCCGACCCGCCGCACAGGATCACTGGATAGATCATTTTCAGCCCTGATACCCGATTTGTTACATGTTGCCTGTGGTTCTTACCGCAAAATGTGGCGTAAGAAAGCCGCAAAGTTGATTGCGCTTATGTGGTCATCGGGTTTATTGGCGGCTGGTAGGGTGTGACGGGGTCAAAATGCACGAAATGAAACTGCGCTCCATGCCGGTGACGGGCGATTGCCTGATTGCCTTTGTTCAAGTTCAGGACCAACGCGTTTGAAGTCCTTTATCCGCCTGATCCTGTCTGCCTCTGTCGACAAACCGTTCTGGGTTGTGGCAGTTTTTGCGCCGCTTTTGCTGTTGGCGGTCACTGGCCTGTTTCGCATTGATTTCGAGGATGGCCTGCGCACCATGTTCACCTCGAGCAGCGAAGCGTTCGAGGATTATGCCGCCTATTCCCACGCATTTGCGCAAAGTGAAACCGATGTTGCGGTGTTGGTCAGCGCGCCTGATCCTTTGGGCAGCGCCGGGCTGACAACCCTCCAGAACTTCATTCTTGAAGCGCAGTTTATTGACGGGATTGGCGGGGTTTATTCCATCTTCAGTCTAAGCAAACGCGATCCTGAAACGGGCGAGCTGGTGCGGCTGTTGCCCAGCGATCTGACAGATCAACCGGCGCTTGATCTGGCGATCAAACTGGTGGCTGACAGAACTGCCTCGGGCATTTCGCTGTTGTCGGAGGATGGGCGCGAAACCGTGGTGGCTTTTTCCATGGGCGCGGATATGGCGGATATGGCGGGTTCGTCGGGCACGCTGCATAATCTTGAGAATCTGGCGCGCGATATGAGCGTAAAGGGGGGTATCCAGTTCGCCATCACGGGTTTGATACCCATTCGCGAGAGCATCATTGCCGGGTTGAAACGCGACCAGATGAAAATCAATGTTCTGGGCGCATTCCTTGGGTTCTTGGTGTCGTTGGCCCTGTTCCGCAGCTTCTGGATCGCTTTTATCAACACCGTCACCCCCGTCACCGCGCTGATTTTTTGTCTGGGGGCGTTTGGCTGGCTTGGCCTGTCGATCAATGCGCTGACCAACGCGCTGCCGGTTCTGATACTGGTTCTGGCCAGTTCGGATTCGATCCATCTGACATTTGAAATCCGCCGTCGGATGGGGCGGGGCGAGGGGCGGATTGATGCTATTCGGGGTGCGCTTGTCGATATTGCACCGCCGGTGGTTCTGACCTCGTTGACCACTATGCTGGCCTTTGCCAGCCTGTTTTATTCCAGCTCTCCCATCGTGCAGGATCTGGCGCTTGCGGGCACGGCTGGGGTGTTTCTGGCGATGTTGGTGGTGCTGTTTGTGCATCCCGTGGTGTTCATGATTGCCGGACGGTTTTCGTTTGTCGCCAAGGTTTTGCCGCTTGTCGAGAAGCCGAATGCTGGCAAACGCAAACGTATGTTTGCTGTCAGAAACTTCCGCGCGGTATCCTTGGGCGGGATCGCTCTGACCCTTGCGGCGCTGTTTATTCTTTGGCCGATTCAACCGGCCTATCGCTTCCTTGAGAATATCGACGAGGATCAACCGGTTGTGCAGATTTTGCAGCGAGTCGAGGCGTTGTCGGGGCCGATCAACAACATCAACATTCCGCTGACCCTGAAAACCGGCGTGGCGATCACCGATCAGGCGGTTTTTGATGACCTTGCCAAGTTGCACGCCGCTGTTGCGCCGCTGGGCGGTATTCGCGCGGTGGTGTCGCTGAATAACCTGAAAGAGCTGGTTTCAGACAGCGCAGGGCGGATTGATACTGCCGCGCTGACCCGCCTGCTTGAACAAATGCCCGAACGGTTCCGCAGCCGTCTGATCGGGCTTTCCGGCAGTGATTTACAGCTTGTGGCGCTGGTGCCGGACAAGGGCTCGCAAGTCACCGATGCGCTGGCGGCGGCGATCGAGCGCACGGTTCAATCGCTGGATTTGCAGGCTTTGACGGCGGGTCGGCCCACCGGATTTCTGGTCATGTCCTCGGCTTTGACGGACGATATGATTAAACAACTGACCATCAGTTTCCTGATTGCCGCCCTTGCGTGCCCGGCTTTGATCGGGTTCTGGTACAGGCGGCTGGATTTCGGGTTGGCGGCGATTGTGCCGAATATTCTGCCGATTATTCTGTCTGGCGCGGTTCTGACGGCGCTGGATTTCGATATCCAGATCACCTCGGCCCTTGCGCTGACCATTGCATTTGGCATCGCGCTGGATGATTCTATTCATGTGTTCAACCGTCTGCATTTGCAGATGCGCCAAGATGGGCAGGCGATTTCCGGGCCGCTGGTGGCGCATGCCATGTCGCAGGTGCGGCCAATTCTGATCGTGACCACGATCATCCTTTCCGCCGGATTGCTGGCCACACTGGTCAGTGAAATGCCGATGATCCGGTTCTTTGGCTTGTTGTGCATGGCCACCTTCGTGCTTGCACTGATAAGCGACATCGTGCTTTTACCTGCAATCATCACATGGTTTGCCAAGGATCGGACATGAGTATCAGGCCACTTCTTCTTGCGATTGTTATTGCGTCGGCTAGCGCATTTCCAAGCCTTGCGCAGGAAAGCGATCTGGTGGGCCGTCTGGTGGGCGTCTGGGTCGGGGAAGGAACCGTTCGCCCGCGCGGCTTTGATGCGCCCGAGAAGATCAGATGCAAGGTCAAGGGTGAGCGGATGGCGGATTTTCAGGTCAGGTTCGCGGGAAGATGCGCGACCACCAGCGGTGCAGCGGCTTTCAGGTTGCGGGTGGCGCAGGATCAGGCGGGGCAGGTGTTTGCCGCCAAAATCCGGTTGTCGAGTACCGAGGCTGATGTCGATTTCAAAGGGCCAAGAACCGGCGAAGGTATGGTGCTGGCGCAGATTGAGCCATTGGAACAGGGCGCGCGCTTGCTGGCCTCGGAAATTCTGCTGATGCTGCCACTGAATGGCGATATTCGCATGACAAATGATGTGACGGATCAGAATTCGGGCGAGCAGGCGCAATCATTGGATATCCGGTTCGTTCGGCAGAAGTAACGCTGGCCAATCGCTTGCAATTTTAACGATTAAGCCCCTCTTCATGCTTGCCTGCTAGACCTGTCGGCGGAGTGGTTTAGTTTTGGGGCTAGGGATGGGCGATTCAGGCGCAATTGCGCCGATTATCATCAAACGAAAGAAAGTCATTGTCGCCGGTGGGCATCATGGCGGTGCGTGGAAGGTTGCCTATGCGGATTTCGTGACCGCGATGATGGCGTTCTTTCTGCTGATGTGGCTGTTGAACGCAACCACCGAAAGCCAGCGCAAAGGCATTGCCGATTATTTCAGCCCGACGATCCCGATCAACCGGATTTCGGGTGGTGGCGAAGGCATGTTCGGGGGTGACAGCGTGTTCTCCGAAGAGACCTTGCCGCAAAACGGCACCGGCGGGTCGGACAGCAAACCGTCCGAGGAGCAACAGGCCAAGGGTAATTCGGGCGTTGAAACCAGGGCCGAGGAAAAAGCGCGCGCGCAGGAAGAAAAAGAGATGCAGGCCCTGGCCGCGCAGTTGAACGGCTCGGCTGGTGAAAGTTCGATCGGTGAACCGACGCTTGAACATATCTTTCCCCGCGTGACCGACGAGGGCCTGATCGTCGAGATTTTCGATCTGCCCGATGAGCCTTTGTTTGTGGGCGAAGGTGAAGACCCCTCTCTGATTCTGCGCCAGTTGATAGCGATGATCGCACGGCTTCTGGGGCCGACGGAAAACCAGATTGCAGTGAACGGGTTTACCCAGTCTTTTGCGGTTGTAAGGGTGGAAAATCCCGGCTGGGACCGCTCCCTGAAAAGGGCGCAGAAAGTCCGGCAGATGCTGGAAATTGGTGGGCTGTCACCCGATAGGATGGAGCGGGTTGCCGGATGGTCTGATCGTCGCCCCAGCGTCGAAAATCCGATGGCGGCGCGCAACAACCGGTTCGAGATCATCCTTTTGCGTCGCGACCGCGCGGCGACGGGAAAGTGATGAAAATAGATTGGATTTGATCTGTTAGCGGCTTCTTAAGCCTTGTTGCCTGATAGTCGGCCCAAAGGGTTGATGCAGCAGAAAGGCGCAAAATGACCATATCCTCTTCCTTGATTGCCGGTGTTGCCGGTTTGAACGTGAACGCTTCAAGGCTGGCAACGATTGCCGATAATATTGCGAACTCGTCGACCTATGGTTACAAGCGTGCGGTCGCGAATTTTCACTCGTTGGTTCTGAACGGCGGCAGCGGTGCCTATTCAGCGGGTGGTGTGCGCGTGACCACCACGCGTGATATCGGCACGGCCGGGCCATTGATTACGACAAACAATTCAACCGATCTTGCGATTGCCGGGCGGGGTATGTTGCCGGTGACATCGGTTGCTTCTTTGAACAGCGCCGCCACCGATCTGCCGATGATGTTGGTGACAACAGGGTCGTTTCGCCCCGATGCGGATGGCGTTTTGCGAACTGAAAGCGGTCTGGTTCTACTGGGGTGGCCCGCCAATTCTGACGGGACAATCCCGGCCTTTCCAAGGGATACAATTGATGGGCTTGAACCGGTTTCGGTTGATTCCAACCAGTTCGCCGGTGATCCGACAACGGCGATCACTTTGGGTGTAAATTTGCCTGCCACACAGACCCAGTCTGGCGAATCAGGTGATGATCTCAATCTGTCGATTGAATATTTCGGCAACCTGGGAACCTCGGAATCTCTTGATATTTCATTCACCCCGACGGTGCCGACCAGCGGTCAGTCGAATGAATGGACAATGGTCTTGCGTGACAGCGCCTCGGGCGGGGCAAGCATTGGCGAATATACAGTGATATTCGATGATAGCCGCGGTTCCGGCGGTACGATTTCCTCGATCACCACGGTATCCGGCGGCGCATACGATTCTGCAACAGGCGAGATCGCGCTGACAGTAGCTGGCGGGCCACTGACCCTGAACATTGGCGTTCCCGGTGAATCCAGCGGACTAACCCAGCTTTCAGGCAGTTTTGCACCCGTGGCGATTTCCAAAGATGGCTCACCCGTGGGCAATCTGACATCCGTCGAAGTGGACGCCAACGGCTATCTCAGCGCAATCTATGATATCGGATTTACCCGCACGATTTACCAGATCCCGGTGGTCGATGTGCCCAATCCGAACGGTCTGATATCGCTTGACAGTCAGGCCTATCAGCTCTCCACCGAAAGCGGCCCGTTCTTTCTATGGGAGGCGGGGGATGGTTCGGCGGGGGAATTGATTGGCTATGCCCGCGAGGAATCCGCGACAGATATTGCCGGCGAACTGACGGCTCTGATCCAGACCCAGCGGGCCTATTCCTCGAACGCCAAGATCATCCAGACGGTGGACGAGATGTTGCAGGAAACAACCAATATCAAGCGATAGGCGCATGGTAGAGCTGAAAGTCACTGACGGATGAGCATTTCCGGTGCCCTTTTCAACGCGTATTCCGGCCTTGTTGCGGCCGCGCGCACAGCGGAAGCCGTCTCAAACAATGTGTCCAACGCCCTGACCGATGGTTATGGTCGCCGCAAGATTGAACTGGTCGCCGCCTCGACAGCCGGTCGCGGCACCGGGGTGCGGGTTGCAACGGTTCTGCGTGATGTGGATCTGATCGCGATTGCCGACCGTCGCCTAGCCCAGGCCACAGCAGGCGGCAAGGGTGTGAATGCGGCAGCGTTGGTGCGGATGGAAACGGTGATCGGCATTCCCGGCGATGGCGGTTCACTGTCGGATCTGGTAACCAAGTTTGAAGGCGCGCTCCTGTCCGCACAAAGCCGACCGGATTCACAAGTTCGTCTGCAAAATACGCTTTACGCGGCGTCCGATCTGGTGACCCAGATCAACAACATTTCGAACTCCACCCAGCAATTGCGGGTCGACGCGGATAAATCCATTGGCAATCAGGTCGAACTGCTGAACAAAAGCCTGACCGAAATCGCCGAGTTGAACCGCAGCATCCGCGCGTTTACCGGTGCCGGCAACAGCCCGAACGGTTTGAAAGACCAGCGCCAAAGGCTGATCGACGGTATAGCGGATATCATTCCCATCAAAACCTATCCGCGAGACAAAGGCGAAATCGCGGTGTTTTCAGCCAGCGGCGCGGTTCTTCTTGACGGATTGCCCGGCGAATTCGGCTTTGCTGCCGCCGGCCTGATAACACCCGACATGACGTTGACATCTGGTGCCCTGTCGGGGCTGACCCTGAACGGCAAATCAATTGCCATCAGCGGCCGCGGCAGCCTGATCGGGGGCGGCACCCTTTCTGCTAGTTTTGATGTCCGTGACAATGCAGCACCTTTTGCCAGCAGCCAGATAGATGCATTCGCCCGCAACTTGATGGAGCGTTTTGAATCCTCCGGCCTTGATGCAAGTTTGTCCACTGGTGACGCTGGCCTGTTTACCGATGCCGGAGCAGCACTGGTTCCGGCGGACGAGGTTGGACTGGCAGGCCGTCTTGCAATCAACGCGGCCGTCGATCCGAACCAAGGCGGTGCCTTGTGGCGGCTTCGCGACGGGTTGGGTGCCACCGCACCCGGCGAAACCGGCGACCGGACGCTCATCACCGGGTTTATCGAAGCTCTGACAGGGTCGCAGGCGACGAATTCCGGCCAGTTTTCGGCGGGCGCTGTCAGCCTTGGCAATCTTGCCGGTGACCTGACCGCGCTTAACGCTTCGGCCCGGCTGGACGCGGAACAATCCGAGGTTTTTGCCACCTCCCGGTTTCGCGAACTGTACCTCGTGGAGCTGGAAAGTGGTGTCGATACGGATCAGGAAATGCAAAAACTCTTGCTGATCGAAACCGCCTATGCCGCCAATGCACGGGTCATAACAACAGTCGACGCGATGTTGCAATCCTTGTTGGAGATTTGATATGGTAGTTCTTTCCATTGGTGACCTTTCCAGCGCCATGCAAATGCGGTTTCTGAACGCCGAGCTTAAATCCCGGATTGGCCAATACGGGGCCGAACTTGCGTCGGGAAAGGTGAGCGATATTTCCAAGAAACTGGCCGGGGGGCTTGACCAACTCGGATCGGTCACCCGTTCGCTCAAGATATTGGGCAGCTTCAAGATTGCAAACTCTGAACTGCTTGCGCGCGGCGCGGCGATGCAACTTGCGTTGGCAGAGGTGCAAACCGCGATTGAAGACAATGGCGCGAAAACCGTGGCGGCGGCCAATACCCTGACCCGCGCCTCGATTGATGCGACCGCATTATCCGCGCAAGCGGGGCTTGAGAAAGCGATTGGCGGATTGAACAGTCAATCCGCTGGCAGAAGCCTGTTTGCCGGTCAGGCGTTCCAGTCTCCGGCCCTGGTTTTGGCATCCGAAATGCTGGACGACCTTCAGGCGTTGGCCGCATCGGCAAGCACGTCGTCCGAGGTTGCTACCATTGTTGACAATTACTTCCTTGCCTCTGGCGGTGGTTTTGAGACCTCGGCCTATCTGGGATCACCCAACCTTGCGGGAAATGTCAGGATATCGGAAACCGAATCTGCGGGATTTCCGATCTCGGCGAATGATCCTGACATACGGGCGGCACTGGCCAGCCTTGCCAAGGCAGCTTTGCTGACTCGCGGGGTGCTTGGCGGTGATCTGGCCGAACAGGCAAACCTGTTGACCTCGGCTGGTGAGGCGATGATTTCAGCCAATGACGGTCTGGTCACCCGGCGCGCGGAAATTGGCGGCACACAAGAGCGTATCGGGCTGGTGGCGGTGTCCAACTCGGCGCGCCAGACCGCGCTGGAAATCATGCTGGACGATATGATTTCGGTCGACGGATACGAAACTGCAACCAAGTTGCAAGCGACCGAAACCAGCCTCCAGGCGCTCTATATCGCCACCACGAAAATTTCCCAATTGTCGCTGACAAGGTATTTGAGATGATGATGTTTCGCCGGTTCTTATGCGTGTTGTTGAGCGGGCTTTTGGTGATGGCCATGACGGTGACCGACGCAGCGGCACAATCCGCAAAGGTCCGCATCAAGGATCTGGTTGAATTTGACGGTGTACGAGGCAACGATCTGCTTGGTTATGGCTTGGTTGTCGGCCTGAACGGCACCGGTGACGGCATCCGCAATTCACCCTTTACCGAATTGTCCTTGGCCGACGCGATGGATTTACCCGTCGAGATTTCGTTTTGGGTTTTGCTCAACCCCGCATTGATGGTTTTCAGCGTCTGCAGCGCGACAAGGCTGCTGGCGTTTGTAAGAATGCTAGACATTTTTGATCCTTTAGACGAACGGCAACTTTTGTTACCGGATTACATGAGGCCGCCTGTTTTCACGGCTGTTCCGTCTTTCTGACAAATGCGGATACGGGGGTTTCCCCGCTCCGCGCCACCCCACCTGGATGCACGACCACCATCGCGGCCAACCCTTAACACCGCCCTAATTCTCCCGACTTGAAAGCTGAAAATTCTATATAATTCAGAGTGGTCCGCAGGTTTGACGCCACCGCTCAACTGCGCTTCTCAAAGCTGTCGGGAAGGTTTTCCAAACGTGCCCTTTGACCCTTGCGATCATAGGTCTGGCTTACATTGCAGGCATTTCTGGTTTCGGATTTGCGATCCGCCGCCGAGCGGATACCGGCCTTTGCCGCCATCAGATACCGCTGGTTCTGTCCAGCCAACTGCCCCAATATCTTTATCTGCTGCTGGCTTAGGGCCGAAGTCCGATGTTGCGCCTGAAGGCGTGAAAACAGCAGGTTCTGCTTATCGGTCATTTTCTGCAACGCGCTGAAATCCCCGGCTTTCAACACGGTCTTCACCTGGTCCAAAATTTCGGTCAACTGGGTAAAAATGTCTGCTGTCTGTGGCTGATTACTCATTTCTCTGCCTCTGGGTGAGGGATTGGAATATCTGCTCCGCCAGCCCGAAACCGCCGGATTCTACGATCATATCAGCCTGTGCAGACACCAGAAACGATGAGAACCCGTCCTCCCCCACGCCACCACCATAGGTTTCGCGCGGCTTGCCCACCCCGGCGGATTTCAGCATTTCGGCGATAAAACTTGATTCAAGCGCACGCGACACGTCACGAAGCGCGGCTTCGTCTTTGATCTTGTTCGGTGACTCGGCCGGGCTGGTCACCGGGTTGATTGGTAAAACCGGGTTGATCGGCAAAACGGGATTCATTTCGAAACACCCTTTTAGGAAAACTTTCCTGACTTTCGCGCCAAGAGGTAAAGAATTGGTAAGAAAGATCGGCAATGGTAGCAGAAATATTTTAGGCAGAATGCTTGGAGTGAAAATGAACCCTGTGCCGATTCTATCGGGTGTGCCGCCAGTGCCGGAAATGGTGCCGAAAGGGCAGATGTGGCCACGCGCACCAGAGGGCCGGGCCGCGACTGATCTTTTGATGGCCGATCTTTCGGCGGTTTTGGGCCAAATTGCCAGCCCCGCCCCGGGGGATGCAACCGATCAGCCAGACCAGCCAGACCAGGATCAACCCGTGATGCCGTTTCTGGAACTGTTTCAGGCTGCGGGTGCTCAAGCGCCGCAAGCCATTCTGCCCCCAACTGAAATCACCAGATTGCCAGAGAATTTCAAAGGCGAGTTTGTTGCCGCGGAACTGGCGGAAATCAAGGGCGGGATACCGTTCAAAACGCCACCTGTGCCCACGCTGGCCCTTGCGGGCGTTGAAGATGTGGCCGCTTTGCCGCCTGTCAAAGCCCTTGCACCCGCTCAACCTCCCGCTCCGTTTTCCGAGCCGCAAACCGCGACGATACTCCAGCGCGCGACCGACACTCCCAACCAATTGCAAGCCGTTGAAAGGCCGCCGGCGGGGGTCACATCCTCGGTGGATGCAGCAATTGTACCGATAGAGAAAGTCGCTCCGGGCGCGATTAACACGGCTCATGCTGCGCCTTCTGCCGACACGGCCTCCAAGATTGCTGTCGTTACACCAACCACGGTGACGCCAGCGCCTACAGCGCCGGAAAACCTCGCCCCAGTCGCTTTACCGCCGGGTAAACCAGCCATTCAAAACACCGGTGTGGAAATGCTGCCGCCGGGTGCCTTGCAGAACGCGCCGCGTGACTTGACCGGGGTTCCGGCGCGCGCGCCTCTGGCTTTGGGCGAGGTGAAGGAAACAGGTAAGATTGAACCCCAAAAGGCGGAAAACCCGCCGACTGATATACGCGGGCGCTTGGTTTCGCAACTGTCGACCCCCCCCGCAAGCGCGGTTTTGGCGGCGGATAAACTGGCTGCATCGCCAATTTTGATGGCAAGCCCTTCAGGCCCAGAACTGCCTGCGCCGAAAGTTGAAACCCAGACGCCTTCACTGCCGGTTCCTGAATTGCAGACTACACAAAAAACGGCGGTTCAAAACCCAAACCCAAACCCTGGCCCAAACCCTGGCCCGCGTGAAACCGGCTCCAATCTGATATCCCCACCCAAAGTGCAAACATCTGTTTCGCTCCTTGCCAACGGCCAAACCCAGCCCGTCATACCACCCCTTGCGATCGCGCCCCAAATATCCCAACCGCAACCGCAACACCGGGCACCCGAAGCCCGGGCCGGACAACCCCAGGCCCGGGCCGCGCCGGAAACACCTGGCGCAGCCGCGCTGACCCCGACAAATTCACCGGTCCCTCAACCGTTGATCGCCGAGCCGCTGCCGCCCGCGTTTGTCGATCCGACGCAACTGGACCAGCCGCTTCAGCCGCTTGCAAAATCCGATGGTTCACCTTCTTTGAACGCGCTTCAATCGCCGCTTGGTGCGCCTAAAAATATTGCGATCCAGATTGCGCAAGCCGCGTTATCCGACGGTGGCCGATCTGTCGAAATCGCGCTTGATCCGGTCGAGCTGGGCAAGGTCCGCCTGACGCTGCACACATCCGAAACCGGCATAAACGTGCAATTTCTGGCAGATCGCCCCGAGACGATGGACCTGATGCGCCGCAATGCACATTTGCTGGAAGCCGAGTTTGAAAATCTTGGCTATCAGAATATCGGTTTTGATTTCTCGCAAAACCAGCAAAGCGCCACCTCGGAAAGCCCCGAGGAGCAACCAAACGGGCTTGGCGAGCGTGAGCCGCAGATCGACGACATCCCGGCAGTTCAGCCCAACTATGCCATGGCCCCGCCAATTGGCAACGGGCTTGACCTTCGGCTTTAAGCAAAGGAATGAACATGGACGCAATATCAGCAGTCGGTGCCAACACACAGGCAAACCAGACGACCAGCCACAATTCAAAAGCCGCCACTTCAGCGGCAACGGATTTCAAGACATTCCTCAACCTTCTGACCGCGCAGATGAAAAACCAGGATCCGCTGAAACCGCTGGACTCAACTGCTTTCGTGGCCCAGCTTGCGTCGTTTTCCTCGGTCGAGCAGCAAATTCGTACCAATGATTCACTGGCAGAAATCCAGCAATTGCTGGGCGGGGCGTCGCCTTCTGGTCTTTCCTCGTGGATCGGGGTGCAGGTGCAGGTCTTGAAAGACCCGCAATTTGAAGGCGTGCCGATCGACGTTTTCATCGCCCCCAACGCCGAGGCTGATCGGGTTGATCTGGTAGTCCAGAACGCCGCCGGAGAGGAGGTTCAGCGCCTTTCAGTGCCTGTGCGCACCGATGTCTACCCCTGGGCCGGGACGCTTGCGGATGGCACACCGCTGGGAAACGGAACCTATCGTTTGTCGGTTGAAAGTTTCAAAGACGGCACCCTGATCGACAATCGACAAGCCCCGATTTACGACGAAGTGATAGAGGCGCGGCTTGACAATGGCGCGACTTTTTTGGTGCTGCGCGATGGCTCGGCCCTAAAATCGGATCAGGTGACGGCGGTGCGCGGAAAATAGTGCCGCTGGGCAATGTCAACAGGCCCACATTGACCGACAATTCAATCGACGCCAGTAAAACCCCATCTGAAATCTGGATTTCCGCGCCGTTAGCCCCCATATTTGCGCAAACCGCAATATGATGGGGATCCTCCTTATGCGCCTGACCCACCTGCTGACCTTTGTAACCGTCGCGATTGCGTTGCTTGCATCGCCCGCAATGCTGCAAGCCGAGCGAAAACCGCAATCCAACCAGATCGGCGCGCAGGAACATCCACGCATTCAGGCGCAATTTGGCGGTGCGATCAGTCGCGGTGAATTGGCGCAATATGTGGCCCGCATCGGCGCGAAAATGGCCCGTCTGACGCCCGAAAAGGCCGATCCCTGGACATTCACCGTGCTCGACACGCCGGTGGTCAACGCTTTCGCCCTGCCCGGTGGCTATGTCTATGTCACCCGCGGCTTGCTGGCGATTGCCAATAACGAGGCCGAACTGGCCGCCGTTCTGGGCCATGAAATCGGCCATGTGGTGTCGGGCCATGGCGAGGATCGGGTGAAACAGAACAACCGCGCCGGTATCGGCGTCATCATCGGCACCATTCTGGGCGGTGTTTTCGGTGGCGAAGACGGGGCGGCGGACGCGATCGAACTTGGTGCGAAACTGGCCAACGGATACCTTGCGCAATATTCGCAGGATCAGGAATTGGCGGCAGACCAGATCGGCATACAATTGTTGGCGAAAGCCGGTTATAGCCCGTTTGCACAGGCTGATTTCCTGAAACAACTGGCGGCCGAGGAAAAACTGGCGCTGCAAATCTCGGGACGGCAGTACAACCCCAACCGCGTCGATTTCTTTGCCTCGCACCCTTCAACCGCAAAACGCACCAAAAAGGCAGACAAGGCCGCGCGCAGAACCGGGATCACGCGGGCGCAAGGCGTGCTGAACGAGCGCGCCTATCTGGCCAAGATCGAGGGCATGATCTACGGCGACACGCCAAAGGAAGGGTTCATTCGCGGCCTGACATTCAGCCATCCGAAGCTGAGATTCACCTTCACGGTGCCCGAAGGGTTCATTTTGCAAAACTTTCCCAATCAGGTGGATGCGACCCATAAATCCGGGGCCAAAATGATCCTGAGTGGTGACAGCAACTGGGTTGGCCCGATGGAGGATTACATCCAAAACCGCTGGCTTGCGGCAATCAAACGCGAGGCACGCCTGTCCGATTTTCATGATTTGCGGCGTGTAAAAATCAACGGTCTCGATGCGGCCATCGCTTTTGCCACCATCCAGACGCCGGACGGGCCGCGCCTTATTCAACTGACGGCGATCCGCTTTGATGGCACAACCATTCGCATCGCCGCTTTGGGCAAAAAGCTGGACGGCAAAATCCGCAACCAGATGAACACAGCCTCGCAATCGTTCCGTCGGCTAAGCGAGGCCGAGGTGGGCGCGCTCAAGCCGTTTCGGTTGACCGTGATAAAGGTCCAACCGGGTGATACGGTGCGCGACTTTTCGGCGTCGATGCCGCTGACCGGCCTGCAAGAGGCGCAGTTCCGGGCGATGAACGGCTATGGTGACGGGCAGGCCCTGCGGCCCGGCGATCTGGTCAAAGTTGTTGAATAATTGCCGGAATTGACGCCTCCCAAGCCTGTAATGGCGGCGCTTGCGGCCCATGGCATCATCCCGGCCAATGGCGCATGGCACAGCTTGCGCGGCGGTCGCACCAACCGCGTTTGGCGGGCTGAAACCACCACCGGGCCGCTTGTTTGCAAGCTGTTTGGTGGTGACGTGACGAACCCGCTTTACCCCAACCTGCCCGAGGCCGAGTTTGAAACCCTGCGCGCCTTGTCGGGCCGAGACATAGCGCCTGACCCGATCAAGCGGATCAACACTGAACTGGGCGAGGTTCTGGTATACCGGTTTATCGAGGGGCAAAGCTGGCGCAATGGCGTGCAGGACGTTGCGGCGTTGCTGGCCAAAATACACGCGCTTCCCCTTGCGCTTCCCCTGCGCCCGGTGGCTTCAGGCTCCAAAGCCCTTGTTCAGCAGACTCGGCGCATCCTCGGCCAGTGCCAAAATGCGATGAACGCGGTTCCAAATTCCGTCTTTGGCCCGGAAATAACACCAATATCAAACCCCGTTTTGATCCATACGGATGTGGTTCCCAACAATCTAATCACGACACCACAGGGCCTGCGCCTGATCGACTGGCAATGCCCTGGGCTTGGCGATCCCTGCGAGGACATTGCCAGCTTTCTTTCACCATCCATGCAACATCTTTATGGTAGGCCGCCGCTGTCACCCGATCAGATCGAGGCGTTTTTGGCGGCTTATGCCAAGACCCGAATCACTGCAAGATACAGGCGCTTGGCACCGCTGTTTCACTGGCGCGCCGCCGCCTATTGTTTGTGGAAATTAGAACGGGGATGCGAGGATTACAAGGCGGCGCAAGCGTTTGAGCTGTCAGCCCTGCAAGAAACGCGCCGCCAAAGTGACGATGCTGGCCAGAATGATACCTATGCCAATATAGCCTGACGGGCCGATGGCGGTTGGTTTGGCCGGTGGGGCCTCTGGCTCGGCAAGGCGGATTAGTGCCGCCTCGGCCATTTTCGGCAGCCTGGGGCCAAAGCGCGCCAGCACTTGCAGGGTTGCGATCAGATCGCGCGCCACGGCTTTCGGGCCGATGGATTCAAAAATGTATTTCTCGACCACCGGTTGGGCGACTTCCCACATGTTCAGCGACAGATCAAGCGAGCGCGAGACCCCTTCAACCACCACCATCGTACGTTGTAGCAGGATCAGTTCAATGCGGGTTTCCATGCCAAAGCGTTCGGTCACGTCAAACAGATGCGCCAGCAGGCGAGCCATGGAAATGTTGCTGGCATCGGCCCCGAAAATCGGCTCGCCGACGGAGCGCAGGGCCTGTGCGAATTCATCCACATCCTGATCGGCGGGAACATAGCCGGCTTCAAAATGCACCTCGGCGACTTTGCGGTAATCCTTCTGAATGAACCCCATCAGGATTTCGGCGTAAACCCGGCGGGTATATTCATCAATCCGCCCCATGATGCCGAAATCAAGCGCAATCAGATCGCCATTGGCGGCGACCTTCAGATTGCCCTGATGCATGTCGGCGTGAAAATACCCGTCGCGCAGGGCGTGGCGCAGGAACATCTGGATCACACGCGAACCGATTTCTTTCAGGTCATGCCCCTTAGCGGCAAGCAAATCGACATCGCCAAGCGGCACACCTTCGGCCCATTCCAGCGTCATCACGCGGCGGGCGGACAATGGCCAGTTCAGTTCGGGAACATAAAATCCCTTGTCGTCCTTGGTGGTGGCGGCGAATTCAGCGGCGGCGGATGCTTCCATCCTCAAATCAAGCTCACCCCGCACAACGCCATCGAAATGCGAGATTACCGCGCTCGGATGCAACCGGCGCGAGGCGGGCGACAGGAATTCGATCATCGAGGCGGCGAAATAGAAGGCGTCGATATCGCGCCGGAAGTCACGCTCGATATTGGGCCGCAGAATTTTCACCGCCACATCATGGCCAGTTTCGCGCACAGTTGCGCGGTGGACCTGCGCAATCGAGGCCGCCGCCACGGGTTCGCTAAAAGATGAAAACAGCGTGTCCACCGGCTGGCCGAGTTCCTGTTCAACCATCGCATGGGCCTCAACCATGGAAAAGGCGGGCAGTTTGTCTTGCAGGATGCGCAACTGTCCGGCCAACTCGTCGCCCACCACATCAGGGCGGGTCGACAGGATTTGCCCGAACTTGATATAGGCCGGGCCAAGGGCAGTCAGGGCGCGCAAAACCGGCGGTTGGTTGGGATCACCGCGCAGGCCCAGCCATTTGAACGGCCAGCCCAGAACCCGCGCGGTTATGCGCAAAGCAGGCGGAACATCCAGCGCCTCAAGCGCGATTTTCATCGCCCCCGTGCGCTCAAACGTGGCACCGGTGCGGATCAGCCGCCAGATATTGTGCGGTCC
>JAADIC010000176.1 GCA_013151535.1 Alphaproteobacteria bacterium
GGGTTCAATCGAGCAGGCGCATCAACCCAACGAATTTATCTCGGTTCAGCAATACGAGGCCGGGGCGGCGTTTATGAAGCGGTTGATTGCAAATCTGGCGGGGTGAATTGAAATGGGTGAAATCTGGCGTAAATCCGCAAGTGAAATTGCCGCGATGGTGCGGGGGCGCGCGGTTTCCGCGCTTGAAGTGACCAAGGCCCATCTGGCGCGTCTCGAAGCGGTCAATCCAACCCTGAACGCGGTGGTTCAGCAGATGCCCGAGGCGGCAATGGCGGCGGCGCGTGATGTTGATGCGCGCCTTGCCATGGGCGAAGATGTTGGCCCATTGGCCGGTGTGCCGGTGACCATCAAGGTTAATGCTGATATGCAAGGCTATGCCACCACCAACGGTTTGCGGCTGCAAAAAGACCTGATTGCGTCCAGCGACAATCCGGTGGTGCGCAACCTGAAAGCGGCAGGCGCGGTGGTGGTCGGGCGCACCAATACGCCGGCTTTTTCGCTGCGCTGGTTTACCAATAACGGTCTGCACGGCCACACGTTCAACCCGCATGACAAGGGGATTACGCCGGGCGGTTCCAGCGGCGGGGCGGCGTCGGCGGTGGCCAGCGGCATTTGTGCGCTGGGCCATGGCACCGATATCGGTGGCTCGATCCGCTATCCGGCTTATGCTTGCGGGTTGCAGGGTTTGCGCCCGACTTTGGGGCGGATTGCGGCGTGGAACCCTTCGGCACCAGATCGGTTTATCGGCGGGCAGTTGATGGCAGTTTCCGGCCCGATTGCGCGCTCGATTGCCGATATTCGGCTGGGTCTGGCGGCGATGTCCGCCACCGGCACGGGCGATCCGTGGTGGGTGCCCGCGCCGCTTGAGCTGGAGGATTTGCCACGCCGTGTGGCCCTGTGCGTAGCTCCTGAAGGTATGAATGTGGCCGCTGAAGTGGAGGCGGCGTTGCGCCACTGCGCTAGCGCGCTAGCTGAAGCCGGTTGGCAGGTTGAGGAGGTGGAGTGTCCGTCTTTCACTGCACCTGCCGCGATCAACGCCCAGCTTTGGATGGCCGAAATGCGCCGCGTGATGCCGGTGATCGAGCGCGAGGCGGATGCGGCGGCGTTGTTTATCTTTGGCGAGATGAGCAAACGCTCACCCGCCGTTGATATGGATGGTCTGTTGGACGCTTTGCAAGCGCGCACCGTGATGTTGCGTGACTGGCAGGCGTTTCTGGCGCGCTACCCTGTGGTGTTGTGCCCTGTGTCCGGTGAATTGCCCTTCGCCGATCAGGACGATCTGACTTCGCCCGCGCGGTTTGAGGAAATCATGCGGGCGCAACTAACCCAGCTTGGCCTGCCCGCGCTTGGCCTGCCGGGGTTGAGTGTGGCGACGGGGTTTGCTGGCAACTCGCCAGTTGGCGTTCAGTTGATTGGGGACCGCTATCGCGAGGATATTCTGTTGGACGCGGGTGCTGTGATCGAGGCGGCGTTGCACCAACCCAAGGTCGTTGATCCCTGTTGGTAAACGGAGACCCTGCGGGTCATGCCTTTTAGCCCCTGCGGGGCGATTGTGCTCCGCACGGGGATATTTGGGCCAATTGGATGTTAAAAGGTCTGGTCGTAATCGCCGACGTTTGGTTCAGTGCGGATGATTGTGTCCAGATCGTTGAAGATGGCGCGCAGTTCTTGGTCGCTGTCGGGGCTCTCGCAGACCACCACCAGATTTGGCGTATTCGATGACGCGCGCACCAGACCCCAGCCGCCATTGTCAAGGATGACACGCGCACCGTTTACGGTGACGACTTGGGTGACTTTACGCCCGCCGAGGGTTTTTATGTCGGCGAGTTTGTCCACGATCCGCGCCAGAACATCGTATTTCTCGGTGTCGGCACAATAGGGTGACATGGTCGGGGTGGCGTAGGTTTTGGGTAGGGCGCGGCGTAGGTCGGACATTTTCATTTCCGGATTGCGATCCATTAATTTGCACAGTTCCACCGCCACCCGCATACCGCAATCGTAGCCGCGGCCAATTGGTTCGGCCAAGAAGTAGTGGCCGGATTTTTCAAATCCCGCCAATGCGCCGATTTCTTTGACCCGGCGTTTCATGTGGCTGTGGCCGGTTTTCCAGTAATCAGCCTTGGCGCCATATTTCTGCAATTCGGGGTCAGAGGCGAACAGGCCGGTGGATTTGACGTCGGCGACGAAGGTTGAATTGGGGTAAAGCCGGGCATAATCCCGCGCCATGATGACGCCGACTTTATCGGCAAAAATCTCCTCGCCTTCATCATCGACCACGCCGCAGCGATCGCCGTCGCCGTCAAAGCCAAGCGCCAGATCGGCCCCGCTTGCCCGCACGGAATCCGCCATGTCGTGCAGCATTTTCATGTCTTCGGGGTTGGGGTTGTAATTGGGGAAGGTGTAATCAAGCTCGTTATGGCTGGGCACAACTTCAACGCCGATGCGTTCCAGCACAAGTGGTGCGAAGGCGCTGGCGGTGCCGTTGCCGGTGGCGCAGACGATTTTGAGCTTGCGCACCATTTTGAAATCGCCGCAGAGATCATCGAGATAAGCCTCCATAACACCCTCAACAAACTCGTATTTGCCGCCATCACGCGTGCGGGTTTCACCGTTCAGCACGATGTCACGCAGGCGGTTCATCTCAACAGGGCCGTGGGTGAGCGGGCGCTCGAACCCCATTTTAACGCCGGTCCAGCCGTTCGGATTGTGGCTTGCCGTGACCATGGCAACCGCAGGCGCGTCCAGATGAAACTGGGCGAAATAGGCCATGGGGCTAAGCGCAGGGCCGATGTCGCGCACATGGATACCGGCCTCGATCAGGCCCAGCATCAGGGCGTTTTTGATGGTCAGGGAATAGTCGCGGTAATCGTTGCCAACGGCGATCACAGGTTCAATTCCAGCCTCAAACATCTGGGTGCCAAGGCCACGGCCAAGGGCGGTAATGCCGGGCAGGTTGATCTCGTCTGGATATTTCCAACGGGCGTCATATTCGCGAAATCCAGTGGGGGCGATCATCGCATCGCGCAGGAATTCCCATGTGTTCTGGGAGACGGTGGATTTGGGTTTGCTCATGGAATTGCTCGAATTTAAGTCAAATTTGAATTGGGTCGGCTTTGGCCAACGCGTCAAAGCGCATCAGGCTGTCGATCAGGGCTGGCATGTCACGAAGATAGACCATATTCGGCCCGTCCGAGGGGGCGTTATCGGGATCCTGATGGGTTTCCAGAAACACCGCCGCCACGCCCAAAGATACAGCCGCGCGCGCCATCACGGGCGCGAATTCACGCTGCACGCTGCCCGCCGCTCGATGTGCCCTTGGCGCCGGGCTGGGCCACGGCGTGGGTGGCGTCCATCACCACCGGATAGCCGGTGGTCGCCATGATCGGTAGCGCGCGCATATCGGTGACGAGGTTGTTATAGCCAAACGTGGTGCCGCGCTCGCACAGCATGATATTTGCATTGCCGGTCGAGGCGATTTTTTCCGCCGTGTTCGGCATTTCCCACGGCGCAAGGAACTGGCCCT
>JAADIC010000278.1 GCA_013151535.1 Alphaproteobacteria bacterium
AAGCAAAACCCGCCCTGTCCGCCCCTGATTTGCAGTGCATAATGAACGGTTTGGGCAGGGATTTGAAATGCTGTTCAAGTTCAAGAATTGTTTTGAGCGTTGGAAGCGCGGTTGCCGACAGGCTTATATCGGTAAGACCAAGGCCCAGCTTCTGGCAAGCCTCGGTTTCAAACAGGTAATAAGAATAGTTGCTGTTTCCGCGCAGGTTCAGAACCGACTTGATACCGCGCGCGCGATATTGTGCAAGCCGCTTGGGCGAGGGCTGGTTTGAGCGATACACTCCTTCAGCCACCTGATCGAAATTCGTCCACCAATGGCGCAGAAACGCGTGATCGACCCAGTTGAAATGCCGCCATGCCGCGCGCCTTTTGGCGGGCGTCGATATATCGTTGCCAAAGGACAGGCGCCACGCACGTTCTCTATCTTCTAGGGATTTCAGCAGTTTGGCAAACATGGGGGCCTTGAAACTTCACGAAAGGTCAACGCGCGTCATCGCGCCTGATATGGGCTGGCACAGGCCATACTGGAACAAAGGCAGGCTGACAAGTTTGCCCGCGCGATAAGTTTGCACACCGCGTGTGGACAATCCTGATTTCGCGTCTTACCCATTGGGAAATCATTTCAGAAAGTCAGCCAGATGAGCCTTGCAAACGGTCGCCCCTACCTCGCCATTCCCGGCCCTTCCGTCGCCCCGGATCGGGTTCTGAACGCCATGCACCAACCTTCGGTTAATATATACGAGGGGCCGCTGCACGATATGGCAGATTCGCTGTTTCCGGATTTGAAGGCCGTTGCCCGCACCACAAACCGCGTCGCGCTTTATATCGGCAATGGCCATGCGTCATGGGAGGCCGCGCTGACCAATGTGTTCAGTCGGGGCGACAAGGCGCTGGTGCTGGCCACCGGCATATTCGGTGTCGGTTGGGGAGAGGCGGCGCAGGGGTTGGGCATTGATGTGCAAACGCTTGATTTTGGGCGGCGATCCGGCATCGACCTTGAACAGGTTGAACAGGCGTTGCGGGCGGATAAATCCCATGAAATCAAGGCGGTGCTGGCGACCCACACCGATACCGCCACCACAATTCGCAATGATATCGCGGCGTTGCGCAAATGTATCGACACTACCGGCCATCCGGCTTTGCTGATGGTGGATTGCATCGCTTCGCTGGGCTGTGACCGGTTCGAAATGGATGATTGGGGCGTCGATGTGGTGGTTGCCGCCTCGCAAAAGGGGCTGATGACACCGCCCGGCCTGTGTTTCGTCTGGTTCAGTGACAAGGCCGACAGGATGCATGAAAGCGCCGACCTGACAACGCCTTACTGGAACTGGACCACGCGGGCGAAATCGCCGGAATTGTTTCGCAAATTCGGCGGCACCGCGCCTGTGCAGCATATTTTCGGCCTGCGCGAGGCACTTGATATGCTGGCGGAAGAGGGCATCGAGGCCGTCTGGGCGCGCCACGAAAAACTGGCGCAAGCGGTTTGGGCCGCGCTGGAATGCTGGGGCACAAGTGGGCCGATTGAGATGAATATTAGTGATCCGGCCCTGCGCTCAAACGCGGTAACGTCTGTCAGAATTGGCGCGCCCGATGGCACCCGCTTGCGCAAATGGCTGGAGGCAAACACCGGCGTCACCCTAGGCATCGGGCTTGGCATGGGCAGTGATGACGACCCCGACAGCGACGGATTTTTCCGCATTGCCCATATGGGGCATGTGAACGCCCATATGGTGCTGGGCGTGCTGGCGGCCATCCAGTCGGGCCTGATCGCGCTGGATATACCCCATGGGACAGGCGCGCTTGAGGCGGCAGCGCGGATTGTTGCAACGGCTTAAGGGCTACCGGGAAAACGACCGAATAATTTTATCGAAAATTATTCCCGCCGAAAATCTTCGATAAAGGTTTTCTTCCCTAGTGTTGCGATCAAGTTGGGAGCTGGCCTAAAACTTCAACCGCAATGTGACCGAACCAAGGATCTGCCCGCTCGATTGCCCCTGAAATTCACGCCCCAGCCATGTCACGCCGTAAAACAGCGACTTTCGCTCGTCTTCAGCGTAGATGCCGGTCCGCAAACGATAGCGCAGCTTTTGCGCCGCTGGGCCAAGCGCGGCGGGCAGGTATTGGCTACTTTGTACATAGGCGACATCGCCGCCCAGAATAAACGACACCCCGCGTGTGCGATTGCCCTTCAGGGCCACATTGCGCTGTCCCGTGGTCACGTCGCGCACCTGAAAATCGCCCTCGCCCAGATTACCAAAGGTGAAATCACCGCCCGCTCGGATATAGGTTTCCACCCCGAGTTGCCCCTCCAGAAACGGGCGAAACACCACCCGGCGTGCGCCATCGGTTGAAAGTCGGTATTGCCGCGAAGCCTCGGCGTTGAGGGTCGGGTAAACCGCGTTGCCAAGCTGGCTGCCCAAGATCGGGGTTGCGATAAATCCCAGCGACTGATGGATTGCCGACTGGAACTCCGCCATGCGGCTTTGCGGGCCGGTAAACACCAGATCAAGGCCCAGCGAGACGTCCGTTTGGTTGACGCGCATATGGGTAAACGCCCCCACCTGCAAGACCCCGACAAGGCGACGATCCGCCGGATCAAGGGCGGCGTAAAGGCTGGCGGGTGCAATCACCTCGCCGCGAATACGGTATTCGACGAGATCACCAAAGCTGCCGGGTAAACGGCCATTCCAGCCGGTGCCGCGAATATAGCTGAGCGAATAAGACCCGGTGCGCCAGCGATCCCGCCGATCGCCGATCTCGTCATTGCTCCAGAGCCGCGCCTTGCCAAGCCATTGACGCTTGGTGCCGCTATTGGCCATATCCTCGGCCGCATATGCGCCGGAAATGGTGACTGCAAATATCAGGAAAGCCAGTATGCTGCGCATCCCAAACCTCAATTTTTTTATCGTTGGTCCGCCCAGACTTGCCGACTATAGGCAGCCCGATTGCGCGTGAAAAGTGTATTTGTGCAACAGGTGCAGCTATTCCGCTTTCGCCATGGCCTCGCGCCGGATCGTATAAAGGGCTGACCCGATGATAAGACCCGCCCCGATCAGGGTGAACCGGTCCGGCAATTCGGCGAAAAACACATAGCCAAGGATCAGGGCATAGATCATCTGCATGAAGCCGATGGAACTGATGAGGCTTGCCTCGCCCTGTCTCAGCGCGCTGATACCGGCCCATTGACCAAGCGAGGCAACAACGCCGACGCCCACGAGTTGCAGCAATTGCGGCCAGCTTGGGGTCACCCAAAGCCAAATCATCGGGATGCCCGCCAGAACACCCACGAA
>JAADIC010000301.1 GCA_013151535.1 Alphaproteobacteria bacterium
CCAAGCGCCAGCCGGTCGCGCAACTCAGCCCCTGCAAACACGGTGCAGGTCGAATTGATCCGCGCCGGTTTTTCCGATTTCATCGCCAAGGGGCCAAGTTCGTGCAGACCCATGTTCATTTCGTCCGCGATATAGCCGAGGTAACGGCCACAGCCCGCAGCACAGCGGTCGTTCATCTGGAAGTTTTCGACAATACCGCGCCCGTCCACCTGAATGCCCTTGGTGTCTTGCCCGCCGATATCCAGAACCGTGCGGGTTTTGGGATACATCATATGCGCGCCGAGGCCGTGGCACAGGATTTCTGATCGGATATGTTCCTTGGAGAACGGCAGGGTGACGCGCCCGTAACCGGTACCAACCAGCCAGGTTTCCTCAAGCTCGATATTAAGCGCCTGCTCGACAGGTTTCAGCATGTCGCCTGACAAGGCGTCGCCCTGCTCGGTCACACGTTTGAGGGCGCGTTTGAATTTATCGGACAACTCGCCCTTGGGCGGGCGGTTTTCCACCGCGATGATGGATTTGTCATAGACGTTCAGCAGCAGATCGTAAGGCAGATCGGCCTCGCGCGCGACGGTTTCAGCCAGCCCCAGATAACGTGAGCCGGCGATATCCCGAAAGAAATCGGATTTGCGCGTGGCACCGGGCGCGAACATCGCCGGAGCTTCGGCGCGCAGGCGATTGAACACCTCGGCCAGCGCGGTTTTAACCCCGTCAGCGTTTTTCTCGAACCGTGGGCCCATGACTTGCGTCAGGCAGGTCTGTTCCAGATCGTCGAGCTGTTCCAAAAATTGCTCCAGCCGGAAAGCGCGTTCAAGACTGGCGAGGAAATCCTCGACCTCTTTTTTGGAGCCGTCCTCGGCCCCGAATTCACGCCGAAACAGGGTGAAACGGGCGTCCACCGCAGCCTCTTGCTGCGCCACGCGACAGGCGGTGTCGTAGTTGGAGCGCGAATTGGTGATGCCCCGCCCGAGGATTTTTTCGTTCTCGTCCATCAGCACCGCTTTGGTGGTGGTGGAGCCAAGATCAATGCCGACAAAGGTTTTCATGCTGCCGCCCCCGCTGAACTGCGTTTTTGTTCGACCATCTGGAAATAACTTTCCAGCCGGTTTTTGACGTTGGCGGCAGAAAAATAGCGTGGATCCACCAGATCGGTTTCGATGAACGCCGCCGGTTTGCCGGTGCGTTTTTCGACCTCGCGCATGATTAAAAGCTGTCCTGCCGAGAACGAGTTGCAGGATTTGATCGAGTTGATAAGCAGCCCGTCCGCCTCGTATTCGTTGATGTAATCGACCAGCATATCGATGCGCATGGGCAAGCTGCGGTTGGTGTAAACGCCCAGGCAATATTCGGCGAGGGTTTCCAGCGGCCGGTCTGGATCGTGGCGGAAACCGTAATCATAGGTGCCGCCGACCTTGGTGTAGGATGAGGCAACCACGGTCGCGCCTTCTTCATAGAACATTTTCCAGAACTGGCGGAAATTGGTGTAGTTTGGCGGGCCTTCGACCACGAGGCGGTATTTTTCTTCGGCCATCGGCCCGTCTGGCGTGACCGGGCCAAGGCCTTTGGCGATGCGCTGGTCGACCTCCTCGCGCAGGAATTTGTAGTAATCAATCGCGTCGTCCGTGCCGCGAAACGCGCCGAAAATCGGGCCGATATAATAAATCCCGCCGAAATAGGCATCGATTGGCGAGGGTTTGTTTTTTCCGCTTTGCAGGATGTAAACCAGATCATCCTCGGCCTTGGCGGACTTGGCCAGATATTCGCGCAGCCGGTCAATATCGAACTTAACACCCGAGACTTTTTCAAGCGTCGGAATCACGTCTTCTTTCAACTGCTTGACCATATATTGCACCATATTCGGCGTCACTTTGCCATCGGCCATATAGGGGGTTTGCAGGAAGATGGTCGGGCATTTGTACTGCTCACGCAGCAGTTCGAACCATTTCAGGAAGGTGAAACAACCGGTATAAGACAGCAGCAAAACATCGGGATCGGGCAGCTTTTTGCCGTTCGGGCCGATGTTGCCTTTCATCATCATGCCGATGTCGGATTTGACGTAAGTACAGACATCCTCGGAATGGCCCGCGCGCTCAGCCTCCATGATATAGGCACCGGATTGCTTGCGCAGGCCGGATTGAATGGCGTTGACCTCGGGCAGGTTGTTGACCAGATCGAAACACATGATGAGTTCGTTCAGATTGCCGGGCACGAAGGTCGAGGCCACCTTGTCACCGTTCTCGCGCGCATCCGTCAAGCGGTTGTAATGATTGGCCATCATCTCCTTTTGCTTAATCATCGAGGCGTCCTTGAGAACGTCAGCGGGCTGGGCTTTTACGATTGAAGGTCTCATGCGGCGCTCCAGAGTTTGATTGAGTCAACGAAGGTTCCGGCCTGTTCGCGGATCGGCTGCATCTGGCCTGAGTTTTCGGCGTATTTGAAGGCGATGAACGGGATGTCGGCGGCTTTCAGGACGTTTTGCAGCATGGGTCGGTCCAGCAAGGCTGGGTCGCAGAAACTGGTGGAGGCGAAGATCACCCCTTCAGCCCCGGTGGCCTTGACGGCGCGGACCAGAAACTGGCCCTTTTCTTTCTCATCCGGCTCGTATTTGGCGGCGGTGGACATGGAGTGATGCAGGAAGGCTTTGGACAGGTTTTCCACCGGATCACCATCGGTTGGCACATCGCCAATCAACCAGCGCGATACCAGCATGAAATCATCATCAACCACATAGCAACCGGAAAGTTCCAATGATTTAATAAGGTTAAGCGGCGGCTGTTCGCAGAACATGCCAGTTACCACCACGCGGGAATTGTCCTTAATCGGGCGGGTTTCCGCAGCAGCGGCGTCGATATACTGACGCAGCAGAACGCTGTGTTCCTCCACCGGCAGCACCAGACCGGCGCGGATCACCAGATAGGCCTCGGACGCCGGGGCCTGCCACGGTTTTTGCGCCCGCAGGGCATAAAGCTCGTTCACCAGCTTGCGGTTTTCGTTGTAGATGGCGATGGAATTGTTGATGGCCTCATCGGTAATTTTACGCCCAGATATGCCTTCGAGATCATGCAGAAACTCGCGCATTTCATTGATATAGAACGTGCCGCCGATTTCATCTTTATAGGTTTGCGGCACGTCAAAATACTTGGAATAGACCTCGGGAAACAGCATTTTCCACATGCCGGACAGGTTGCGGATCACGTCGCAGATTGACGGGAACAGCATACCGTCAACGAAATCCAGACGGCCCGATA
>JAADIC010000018.1:0-1602 GCA_013151535.1 Alphaproteobacteria bacterium
TCGGATGACAGAATGGCAATGCGCGCCTCGGGGAACAGCGCGGTTGCCTCCTCGGCCAATCGTTCCACACCAGGGCCGACCGGGGCCAGTTTACCCTCGGCTTTGCAGGATGGGCAGGCCACGGGCATCGGTTTGGTCTCACCACATTGATGGCACATCAGGCGGCCCTGAAAGCGGTGCTCGACCATACGCGCGTCGCAATGGTCGCAGCCAATCTGATGCCCACAAGCCCGACAAATCGTCAGGGGCGCATAGCCGCGCCGGTTCAAAAACAACAGCGATTGCTCGCCCCGCCCAAGGCGTGCGCGCACCGCCGCAACCAAGGGCGTTGAAATCCAGCGCCCCCGTTCCAGCGCATCCATGCGCAGATCAATCGCCGCGATCTGCGGCACTTCGGCCACCCCGAAACGTTCCTCCAGATCAAGCCGCTTATACTTGCCCGCCTTGGCATTGACCCAGCTTTCGAGTGACGGCGTGGCCGAGGCCAGCACCACCTGCGCGCCGTTAATACTGGCCCGCAAAACCGCCATATCACGCGCATGGTAATGCACGCCCTCTTCCTGCTTGTAAGACTGGTCATGTTCCTCATCGACCACAATCAGCCCCAGTTCACGAAACGGCAGATAAAGCGCCGAGCGCGCGCCAACCACCAGCCCCGCCGCGCCTTCGGCCACCATACGCCAACAACGCCGCCGCTCGACCGTGGTGACGCCGGAATGCCATTCGGCGGGGCGCGCCCCGAACCGTTCTTCGACCCGTTTCAGGAATTCCGAAGTCAGGGCGATTTCTGGCAACAACACCAGCGCCTGCCGCCCGGCCTTCAGACATTCCGCCACCGCTTCCAGATAAACCTCGGTCTTGCCGGAGCCTGTGACCCCTTTCAGCAGCCAAGTGCCATATGCACCCGAGGCCACACCAGCACAAACCTGCGCCGCCGCCGCCGCCTGATCGCCCGACAAAACTTTGCTGGGCAGGCTTGGATCAAGCGTCGGATAAGGCAGATCGCGCGGGGTTTCCTCCTCCAACACCACGCCCTGCTTGACCAAACCCTTGATAACAGAACTGGATGTGCCCGCCATTTCCGCCAATTCGCCCAGCGTGAACCGCAGCCCGCCATGTTCCTCAAGCACCGCAATCACCCGTTCGCGGGCTTGGGTCATGCGGTCAGGTTCCGCGCTGCCCAGCGCGTAAACCTTGCGCATGGACATCGGGTCCATCAGCCCCGGCGCGCGGGTGGCAAGGCGCAGCATGCCGGTCAGCGGGCTGATGGTATATTCGCCAACGCGGGTTAGAAATTCCTGCATTTCCGCCCGCATCGGGGCCACATCCAGCACTTTCAGGATTGAACGCGCCTTTTTCAGATCAAAACCGCCAGTTCCCATACCCCAAACCACGCCCAAAACCTTGCGCGGCCCCAGCGGCACCTCGACAAACGCGCCCAGAAACACGCCGCCAGCCGGGGCTTTGTAATCCAAAAACCGGTCCAGCGGTTGCGTGGTCAGAACGGCCACCAAGCTGCCCTCGTCAAAGTGTGATATCTCAGACATAGGCGCTGCAATCGTTCACAAGGGGATTGCATGGGCCTGAAATTGCGATAGAATC